>JAEYXX010000085.1 GCA_023431055.1 Pseudomonadota bacterium | reverse complement strand
TTGCGTGGGAAATGTTGTTCCCGGTTACCGGACCCTTACCGGTAACTTGACAGACTCTCGACATGCCTCAGCCCTCTAAAACCACATGCCCAACCCGGCATGGGTTGGCCGCTTAAACTCAATGTCAATGGCGCTCGGCGCCGCGTTTCTCGAGGGTCTTACCGGGCGCACTGGATAGCGCAAGAACCGGGCCCCTAGAAAAGAGCGCTGCTTTATACCAGAAAGCCCAGGGAGCAACAAGGGAAACCGTAGGATAAAGCACGGGGCCTGATACACAGACTGGCCGCGGGCCTGGCTTCTGGGGCCTGATCAAGATTCGACCGCTCGTCGCCTGCTGCCGGTATTCACGCCCGCGCAAATCGACTAGGGTTGCAAGCTTAGCGTTCCACAGGGAACAAGGAGTTCGCCATGCGTCTGTTACTCGCCACTTTGCTGTGCACCCCGCTATTGGCCCAGGCGGCTACCCTCAGCGTTTGTACCGAAGCCAGCCCGGAGGGTTTCGACGTGGTGCAGTACAACTCGCTGACCACCACCAATGCCTCGGCCGATATGCTGATGAACCGCCTGGTGGAGTTCGACGCCGAGCAGGGCAAGCTGCTGCCGAGCCTGGCGCGCAGTTGGTCGATCTCGGACGATGGCCTGGTCTACGACTTCCAGTTGCGCGACGACGTACAGTTTCACCACAGCGCCGACTTCACACCCAGCCGCAACCTAGACGCCCGCGACGTGCTGTTCAGCTTCCAGCGCATGCTCGACGCCAAGCATCCCTGGCATCAGGTTGCCGCCAGCGGCTACCCACACGCCCAGTCGATGCAGTGGCCCAGCCTGATCGCCAAGATCGAGGCGCCGGATGCGCACAGCATACGCATCACCCTGACCCGCCGCGACGCCACCTTCCTCGCCACCCTGAGCATGGGCTTCGCCTCGATCTATTCCGCCGAGTACGCCGACAAGCTTCTGGCCGCCGGCACACCGCAGCAGCTCAACAGCGCCCCCATCGGCAGCGGCCCGTTCGTCTTCGAGCGCTTCCAGAAGGACGCGGTGGTGCGCTATCGCGCCAATGCCGATTACTTCGCCGGCAAGCCGGGCGTGGACCGGGTGATTTTCGCCATCACCCCGGACAGCGCCGTACGCCTGCAGAAACTGCGCCGCGGCGAATGCCAGATCGCCCTGTCGCCAAAACCGCAGGACGTCCAGGCCATCGCCGGCGACGCCAAACTGAAAAGCGCGCAGACCGCCGCCTTCATGACCGCCTTCGTCGGCATCAATAGCCAACATCCACCGCTGGACAAACCGCAGGTGCGCCAGGCGATCAACCTGGCGTTCGACAAGGCCAGCTACGTCAAGGCGGTGTTCGAAGGCAGCGCCGAGCCGGCCAGCGGCCCCTACCCACCGAATACCTGGAGCTATGCCAGCGAACTGCCCGGCTACGCGTATGCGCCAGGGAAAGCCCGTGCCCTGCTGGCCGAAGCGGGTCTGAAGGACGGCTTCAAGACCACCATCTGGACGCGCCCCAGCGGCAGCCTGCTCAACCCCAACCCCAGCCTCGGCGCGCAACTGCTGCAGGCCGATCTGGCCAAAGTGGGCATCGATGCCGAAATCCGTGTCATCGAATGGGGCGAGCTGATCCGCCGCGCCAAGGCTGGCGAGCATGACCTGCTGTTCATGGGTTGGGCCGGCGACAACGGCGACCCGGACAACTTCCTCACTCCGCAGTTTTCCTGCGCTTCGGTCGAGTCCGGGCTGAACTTCGCCCGCTACTGCGACGAGGCACTGGATAAATTGATTGCCGATGGCAAGGCCAGCAGCGACCAGACCGAGCGCAGCCGCCTCTATCACCAGGCGCAGAAAATCATCCAGGAGCAGGCGCTGTGGCTGCCGCTGGCTCACCCCACAGCCTTCGCCCTGCTCAGCGAAAAGGTACAGGGCTACAAGGTCAGCCCGTTCGGCCGGCAGGATTTCGCCTCGGTGCAGATCACACCATAAGGCGCCATCGTGATGGGCTAAAGCCCACCCTACGCAACGAATCCTCGCCGGGAGTGCGGGCTCCGACTGTAGGGCGGATGCAACCCGCCACCATCGATACGGCGGGTTGCACCCGCCCCACCTTTGCCGGCAAGTCCCCTACATCCAGCCCTGCTCGGCCATCGACAGCGGCTCGCCATCGCCGACGATGAAGTGGTCGAGCACGCGCACCTCGACCAGCGCCAGGGCATCCTTGAGGCGCTGGGTCAGCACACGGTCGGCCTGGCTGGGTTCCGACACGCCCGATGGGTGGTTATGGGTAAGGATGACGGCGGCGGCATTGTTGGCCAGCGCACGCTTGACCACCTGCCTGGGATAAACGCTGGCACTGTCGATGCTGCCGCGAAATAGCACTTCGAAGGCCAGCACCCGGTGCTTGGCATCGAGGAACAGGCAGCCGAATACCTCATGTGGCTCGTGACGCAGTTGCGCCTTGAGGTAGTCGCGCACCGCCTGCGGGCTTTCCAGCGCCGAGTCGCGGCGCAGCCGCTCGGCCAGATGGCGCCGCGACATTTCCAGCACGGCCTGCAACTGCGCGTACTTGGCCGGGCCGAGGCCGAGGTGCTGGCTGAAGCCAGTCAGATCGGCTTCCAGCAAGGCTCTCAGGCTGCCGAATTCGCTTAGCAGATAGCGCGCCAGGTCCACCGCACTCTTGCCGGTCACCCCGGTGCGCAGAAAGATCGCCAGCAGCTCGGCGTCGGTCAGCGACGCAGCGCCCTGCTCCAGCAGTTTTTCCCGCGGACGCTCTGCCGCGGGCCAATCACGAATGCTCATGTACACCTCCCTGTACGGCACCTCTAAAAACTACCTGCGTTGCCATCACTGCGTTAAAAACAAGCTCAAAAATGCTCATTTACAGCTCGTAAACTCCGCTTTTTCGCTTGTTTTTGCCTTGCGCTGGCTGCCTCGCCTACGTTTTCTAGAGGTGCCTCATCTAGCCAGGCGCCCGCTGTTCCGCTGCGGGCGCTGTGCTATCGTAGCCCATCTTTTTACACGGGGCCGGCCTGGGGAGGCGTTGGTCACGTGGCGCACATCCACCGGTATATAAAAGGCAGGCCTATGCAGCGGCTGTATCGCAAACGCATCATCGTCGGCGTGGGGGGCGGTATTGCTGCCTACAAGAGCGCCGAACTGGTTCGCCGCCTCAAGGATCAAGGCGCCGAAGTCCGCGTGGTCATGACCCAGGGCGGCCGCGAGTTCATCACCCCGCTGACCCTGCAGGCCCTCTCCGGCCACCCGGTTCATCTCGATCTGCTCGATCCCGCCGCCGAAGCCGCGATGGGCCATATCGAACTGGCGCGCTGGGCCGACCTGATCCTCATCGCTCCGGCCACCGCCGACCTGATCGCACGCCTGGCCCAAGGCGTGGCCAACGACCTGCTGACCACCCTGGTGCTGGCCACCGATGCACCGATCGCCCTGGCCCCGGCGATGAATCAGGCCATGTGGCGCGACGATGCCACCCAGGCCAACCTCGACCTGCTGCAGCAGCGCGGCATGCGCCTGTTCGGCCCGGCGTCCGGCAGCCAGGCCTGCGGCGACGTCGGCCTCGGCCGCATGCTCGAACCCAATGATCTGGCCCAGCTGGCCGCCGACTGCTTCCAGCACCAGGCGCTCGAGGGCCTGCACATTCTGATCACCGCCGGCCCGACTCAGGAAAACATCGACCCGGTGCGCTACATCACCAACCACAGCTCCGGCAAGATGGGCTTCGCCCTGGCCGAAGCCGCTGCCGAGGCCGGCGCCAAGGTCACCCTGGTCAGCGGACCGGTACACCTGCCGACGCCGGATCGGGTCAGCCGCATCGACGTGGTCAGCGCCCGCGACATGCTCGCCGCCTGCGAAGCGGCGATGCCTTGTGACGTGCTGATCGCCGCTGCCGCAGTGGCCGACTACCGTCCAGAAGTGGTCGCCCAGCACAAATTGAAGAAAGACCCCTCCAGTGGCGAGGGAATGCTCCTGCAAATGGTGCGCAACCCGGATATCCTCGCCACCATCGCCGGCCGCGACGACCGCCCGTTCAGCGTGGGCTTTGCCGCCGAGACCGAGAACCTGCTCGAATACGCCTCGCGCAAGCTGCGCGACAAGAATCTCGATCTGATCGTTGCCAACGATGTGGCCAACCCCAGCATCGGCTTCAATAGTGAAGAAAACGCCATCACCGTGATCGACCGTGGGCTGCAGCAGATCAGCTTCGCCCAGACCAGCAAGGGCAAGATCGCCCGCCAGTTGATCACCCTTATCGCCGAACGACTGAACAAGAACTGACCATGCACGCTCTGCAAGCCAAGATCCTCGATCCCCGCCTCGGCCAGGAATT
>JAEYXX010000041.1 GCA_023431055.1 Pseudomonadota bacterium | reverse complement strand
ACTACACAACGTTCGGAAGACTCGGCCAGCGGCCGACGGGGACCCTCATGACGCAAGCCAACAACGCCGTGTACACCGACATCAGCGCCGCGCAACTGGTCGAAGAAGCCATTCGCCGTGGTGAAGGGGAACTGGCCGCCAACGGCGCGCTGGTCGTTCGTACCGGTCATCGCACTGGCCGCTCGCCGGCCGACCGCTTCATCGTTCAGGAGCCGAGCACCGAGGCGCAGATCGCCTGGGGCGCGATCAACCGTCCGTTCCCGGCCGACAAGTTCGATGCCCTGTGGGAGCGCGTCGAGGCTTTCAACAAGGCTCAGGATCACTTCGTATCCCACGTTCACGTAGGTTCTGCCGAAGCGCACTACCTGCCGGTGAAGATGACCACCGCCACCGCCTGGCAGAACCTGTTCGGTCGTCAGCTGTTCATCAACCCCGAAGCCTACAACCCGGCCGGCAAGGCCGAGTGGCAGATCCTCAATGTCGCCAACTTCGAGTGCGTGCCGGAGCGTGATGGCACCAACTCCGACGGCTGCGTGATCATCAACTTCGCCGCCCGGAAAGTGCTGATCGCCGGCATGCGTTATGCCGGTGAAATGAAGAAGGCCATGTTCTCCGTGCAGAACTTCCTGCTGCCGGAAAAAGACGTGCTGCCGATGCACTGTGCTGCCAACATCGGCGAAGACGGCGACGTGACCCTGTTCTTCGGCCTGTCCGGCACCGGCAAGACCACCCTGTCCGCCGACGAGTCGCGTTACCTGATCGGTGACGACGAGCACGGCTGGGGCGAGGGCGTGGTGTTCAACATCGAAGGCGGCTGCTACGCCAAGTGCATCGACCTGTCCGAGAAGAACGAGCCGGTGATCTGGAAAGCCATCCAGTTCGGCACCGTGCTGGAAAACGTCGTACTCGACGAGCAGCGCACCCCCGATTACGCCGACGACAGCCTGACCCAGAACAGCCGCGCGGCCTACCCGCTGGAGTACGTCGAAAAGCGTAGCGAGAAGAACCTGGGCGGCGAGCCGAATGCCGTGATCTTCCTGACCTGCGACCTGACTGGCGTGCTGCCGCCGGTGTCGATCCTCAACAACGAGCAGGCGGCCTACCACTTCCTGTCCGGCTACACCGCGCTGGTCGGTTCCACCGAAATGGGTTCGGGCGGCGGCATCAAGTCGACCTTCTCCACCTGCTTCGGCGCGCCGTTCTTCCCGCGTCCGGCGGGTGTCTACGCCGAGCTGCTGATCAAGCGCATCAACGCCTTCGGCTCCAAGGTCTACCTGGTCAACACCGGCTGGACCGGCGGTGGCTACGGCGTCGGCAAGCGTTTCAACATCCCCACCACCCGTGGCGTGATCGCCGCTATCCAGAGCGGTGCGCTGATCGGTGCCGAGACCGAGCACCTGCCGATCATCAACCTGGATGTGCCCAAGGCCGTTCCGGGCGTCGAGACCACCCTGCTCAACCCGCGCAACACCTGGGCTGACAAGAACGCCTACGACGAAGCCGCCAAGGGCCTGGCCAAACTGTTTATCGACAACTTCGCCAAGTTCGATGTCAGCGAGGCGATCAAGAACGCCGGCCCGCAGCTGTAAGCCGGGCAGGGCAAAAGAAACCGCCTTCGGGCGGTTTCTTTTTTAGGCGGCAGGCGGCAGGCAAGAGCAAAAGCAGCAGGCGTAGGGCGGGTGAAACCCGCCATGGCCGGAGCGGCGGGTTGCACCCGCCCTACGAGACTCGGGCCGTAGGGTGCACCGTGCGCACCTTGTTTATTTGCGGCGCACATGGCGCACCCTACGCAACCGCGTTATGGTCAAAGACCATTCAGCGGTCAACGGAGTGACAGCGCATGTCCACCCTCAAACGCGTTTTCGGTTTCGATCAGCTGCGTCCCGGTCAGGAGGCGGTGATCAGCGCCGTGCTTGCCGGTCGCTCAGCGGCGGCGATCTTCCCCACCGGCTCGGGCAAATCGCTGTGCTACCAGCTGCCGGCCCTGCACCTGCCGCACCTGACTCTGGTGATCTCGCCGCTGCTGGCGCTGATGCAGGATCAGCTGGCCTTCCTGCATGCCCATGGTATCGCCGCGGCCAGCATCGATTCGGCGCAGAGCCGCGAGCAGGCCGCCGAGGTGATGAACCGCGCACGCAGCGGCGAGCTGAAGATTCTGATGATCTCGGTGGAGCGCCTGAAGAACGAGCGCTTCCGCAACTTCATCGCCCAGGTGCCGATCTCCCTGCTGGTGGTCGACGAGGCGCACTGCATTTCCGAGTGGGGCCACAACTTCCGCCCGGATTACCTCAAGCTGCCCGACTACCAGCGCCAGTTCGGCATCAAGCAGGTGCTGCTGCTCACGGCGACTGCTACGCCCAGGGTGATCGCCGACATGCGCGAGAAATTCGCCATTGCCGAGGCGGATGTGGTCACCACCGGCTTCTATCGGCCCAATCTCAATCTGCTGGTCGAGCCGGTGCCTGGCGGTGCCAAGACGCAGCGCCTGCAGCAATGGCTGGCGCCGCGGCGCGGTCAGGCGAGCATCGTCTACGTCACCCAGCAGAAGACCGCCGAACAGGTGGCCGAGCGCCTGGCACGTGACGGTCTGGCTGTCAGCGCCTACCACGCCGGCATGGCCCATGAGGTACGCGAGTCGATCCAGCGCCGTTTCATGGCGGGCGAGCTGCAATGCATCGTCGCCACCATCGCCTTCGGCATGGGCATCGACAAGCGCGATATCCGCAACGTGGTGCACTTCGACCTGCCCAAGTCGGTGGAGAACTACAGCCAGGAAATCGGCCGCGCCGGACGCGATGGCCAGGCCTCGGACTGCCTGGTGCTGGCCAGCCGCGACGGCCTCAGCGTGCTGGAGAACTTCGTCTACGGCGATACCCCGGAGCTCGCCGGCATTAGTGCCGTGCTCGACGACTTGCGTGTGGTCGGCACGGGCGGGCAATGGGAGCTGATGCTCAATCAGCTGTCCGAGCTGAGCAATATCCGCGCGCTGCCACTCAAGACCCTGCTGGTGCAACTGGAGCTGCGCGGCATCATCGCGCCGCGTTATGCCTACTTCGCCGAGTATCGCTTCAAGCTGCTGCTGGACGACGAGGCCTTGCTGGCGCAGTTCGAGGGCGAGCGGCGCCAGTTCGTCGAGGCGATCCTGGCCTGCTCGAAGCGCGCGCGCACCTGGTCGACGCTGGACTTCGACGCGCTGTATCAACAGTACGGCGCCGAACGCGCACGGGTGGTCAAGGCGCTGGACTACTTTCAGGAAAAGGGCTGGCTGGAGCTGGAAAGCAAGCAGATGACCGAGGTCTACGCCGTGCTCGACGGCGGCTTCGAGAGCGAGGTATTGGCGGCCGATCTGCACGCGCATTTTCGCGCCCACGAGGCCAGCGAGATCGGCCGTATCCAGGCCATGCTCGGCTTGTTCGAGAGCCGCGAATGCCTGAGCCGACGTCTGGCGCTGTACTTCGGCGACGAGCAGGCCCCCGAGCATTGCGGCCATTGTTCGGTGTGCCGGGGCCAGGTCGCGACCTTGCCGCAGCCGCCGGAATTACCGCCTCTGAGCGGCCGTGATGGCGAGGCACTATGCGCCGCCTTCGTCGAGAAGCACCGACAATACGCCGGGCACGACCCGAGCCACGAGTGCCTGACGCGTTTTCTCTGCGGGGTGACCACGCCATTGTTCACCAAGCTCAAGGCACGCCAACTGGCCGGCTTCGCCGCGCTTGAGGAGTATCCCTACGCCGAGGTGCGCGACTGGTTGCAGGGCGTTTAGCCAGAGTGCGCAAATCCTGAGGGAGCTGCTTTCGGTTATCGCCTTACCTCCTGCATCCATGCAGTCGTAGCCGCGACGCTTCTGAGGCGCCTGTCGCCGCTAAAGCGCCTCCCACGGGGCAGGGTGACAGGGCGCAGCCTTGTGCACCCGTCAATCAGCGGCTGCGCTGCCCTTCGGCCAGCGTCCAGTCCACCAGCTCACGCGCCAACTGATCTGCGGCCTGGCCGAAAACCGCCACCACCGAGGCAATCTCGGTGTTACTGGCCGGTCGGCTGACGCTGAAGCGGCGGCTGGCGATGATCTGCTGGCTGCGGGTATCCACCAGGTTGACGTCGAGGCGGATCAGCGCGTGCGGGATGCCGTCGCGATATTCGCTATGGAAGCTGCGCAGGTCGCTGACCAGTTCCAGATCGGCTTGCAGGCGCTGCTCCTCGTTGCTCAGGGCCTGAATTCGGCCGTCATCCTGAAAGGCGTCGAGCAGGCGGCCACGCAACAGTTGTGGCGTTCGCTCGCTCCAGCGTACGCCCTGGTAGGTGTTGACTCGCCCTGGCTCGGGCAGCACGACGATGCGCGTACCGTCGAGCAGCTGGTTGCTGACCGGGCTGTTCACCCGCAGCGACCAGTCGACGCCTTGCGTCTGTTTCGGCAGTTGCGCAGCTGGCAGTAGGTAGATATCCAGCGGTTCGCTTTGCGGCAGTATCGAACAGGCGCCGAGCAGGGCGGTCGCCAGCAACAGGGTGAGACGCTTCATGGTTGGAACTCCTTGATGCTGTCGCTGCGCAGCAGGTAACCGCTGGGGTCCTGTTCCAGGCGACGGGAGAAGCCGCGCAGGGCGCCGAGGGTTTCGCGCAGTTCGCTGATCGTCGGACCGAGATCGCCCAGGCCCTGCATGCCGCTGTCCAGCGCGCCGCGATTTTCCTGCAACAACTGTTCGATGGTCTGGCTGCTGCGCTCCAGCGATACCATCAGGCGCTCGGCGCTTTCCAGCACCTGGCTGCCCTGGCTGTCGAGCAGTTGATTGGCGTTCTTCATCAGCGCGGCGGCTTCGCGGGTGGCGGCGCTGGTCTGGCGCAGCGCTTCACTCAATTCGTCACGCTGGCCAGCGATGCCGGCGGTGGCCTGTTCGAGGTTCTCCAGGGTGCGCGCCACGCGTTCTGCGTTCTCCCGCGAGAGCAGATTGTTGGCGCGGTTGAGCAGGCGCGTGACGCTGCTCACCAGATCCTCGCCATTGGCCATCAGCCGCGACAGCGGCGAGCGGTCGGCGACGATGATTCCCGGCTGACCATCCTTGCCCTTGAGCGGCGGGCTTTCCGGGCTGCCGCTATACAGCTGGATCACCGCCAGGCCGGTGATGCCGGTGATCGACAGGCGGGCGCGGGTGTCCTCCTTGATCGGTGTGTTGCCGACGATGCGGATGCGCGCGCGCACCGTGCGCGGGTCGTCCGGGTCTAGGCCGAGGCTGATCACGTCGCCGACCTTGATCCCGCTGTACTGCACCGCGCTGCCCTGCGAGAGGCCGCTGACCGCCTCGTTGAAGATCACCTCGTAATCGGTGAAGGCGCGATCGGCACCGGCCTTGTTCAGCCACAGGCCGAACAGCAGTGCGGCGCCAACCGTGAGCACAGTGAACAGGCCAATCAGTACATGATGGGCTCTGGGTTCCATTCATCGACTCCCTGCCGCTGCGGCGGCCTGTGCAGCCGCGCGTCCACGCGGGCCGTGAAAATAGTCCTGAATCCAGGCGTCGTCGGTGGCGGCCACCACATCCAGGCGGTCGGCCACCAGCACCTTCTTCTGCGCCAGCACCGCGACCCGGTCGCAGATGCTGTAGAGCGTGTCCAGGTCGTGAGTGACCAGAAATACACTCAGACCCAGGCTGTTACTGAGGGTGCGGATCAATTGGTCGAAGGCCGCCGCGCCAATCGGGTCGAGGCCGGCGGTGGGCTCGTCGAGAAACAGGATCTCCGGGTCGAGCGCCAGGGCGCGGGCCAGGGCGGCGCGTTTGACCATACCGCCGGACAGCGAGGCGGGATACTTGCCTGCGGCATCCTGCGGCAAGCCGGCCAGGGCGATCTTGACTCGCGCCAGGCGCTCGGCGGCGGCGCGCGACAAGCCGGCATGCTCGATCAGCGGCAGGGCGATGTTCTCGCTGACCGTCAGCGAGGAGAACAGCGCGCCGCGCTGATAGAGCACGCCGAAGCGCCGCTCCAGCTGCGAGCGGCGCTCGGCCGACAGGCTCAGCAACTCTTCACCGAACACCCGCACCGTGCCGGCGTTGGGCTGGCGCAAGCCGACGATGCTGCGCAGCAGCACCGACTTGCCGGTGCCCGAGCCGCCTACCACGCCCAGTATCTCGCCGCGATAGAGGTCGAAATCCAGATGCTCGTGCACCACCTGGCTGCCGAAACGGTTGCTCAGGCCGCGTACCTCGATGATCTTGTCCCGGCTCACCAGCCCATCTCCATCAGGAACAGCGCGGCCAGGGCGTCGAGCAGGATGACCACGAAGATCGACTGCACCACTGCCGAGGTGGTGTGTTCGCCCACCGACTGCGCGCTGCCGCTGACCTTGAAGCCTTCCAGGCAGCCGATCAGGGCGATCAGGAAGGCGAAGATCGGCGCCTTGAGCAAGCCGACCAGAAAGTGCCGCAGCAGGTCGCTGTCCTGCAGGATCGACAGATACATCGTCAGCGGAATGTCCAGCGACACGGCGCAGACCAAACCGCCGCCGACTATGCCGCTGAGCATGGCGATGAAGGTCAGGATCGGCAGCGCGATGAGCATGGCGAACACACGCGGCAGCACCAGCAGCTCAATGGGGCTTAGGCCAAGGGTGCGGATGGCGTCGATTTCCTCGTTGGCCTTCATCGAGCCGATCTGCGCGGTGAAGGCGCTAGCCGTACGCCCTGCCATCAGGATTGCGGTTAGCAGTACGCCAAACTCGCGCAGGAATGAGAAGGCCACCAGATTCACCGTGTAGATGGTGGCGCCGAAGTCGGCAAGGATGGTGGCGCCGAGAAAAGCCACCACGGCACCCACCAGAAAGGTCAGCAGGGCGACGATGGGCACGGCGTTGAGCCCGCACTGTTCCAGGTGTGCCGCCAGCGAGGTGAGGCGCCAGCGCATCGGCCGAATCAGGATCGCCAACATGCTGGCCAGGGTCAGGCCCATGAAACCGAGCAGTGCACGACCCTGATGCCACATGCCTTCGACCACTTCGCCGATGTGGCCAAGCACTTCTCGCAGTACCGAAGGCTCTGATGCGGCCTGCGCCGGGGCGCTGCCTGCCATGGCATCGGCCACTGTCAGCAGCAGGGCGCGGCGTCGTTCGTCGAGTTCGGCCTGCTGGATCAGCTGGCGCAGGCGCTCACTGCCGAACAGCTCCACCAGCAGCGCCGCGCCAGCGGTGTCCAGCGCGGCCAGGTCGCCGAGATCGACGCTTTCCTTGCCGTGCAGGCGTTCACGCAGGGCCAGCACCTGGGGTTCGAGCTGGCCGTAGTGGGCCAATGTCCAGTCGCCACCCAGCCGCAGGCCGCTGGCGGCGTCCGTGCTGCTGGTCTGCTGCGAGGTCAGGTAGGGAGTGGTCATCGCCACAGCTTAGCGCTGCACGGGCGCCTCAAGCCAGTCAAGACAGTCAGCAGATGTGAATGGTGCGGCGAATCAGGGTCAGGCGCCGGCAAAGATCGGATGACAGTTGCATGGACTAGCAGGCTGTTGAAAAACTATCTGCGTTGCCACTGCTGCGTTAAAAACAGGCTCGTGCGCGAGTCCGATCAAAATGCTCATTTACAGCTCGTAAACTCCGCTTTTTCGCCTGTTTTTGCGGGGCCGCCATCGGTATTGCATTGGCTGCCTCGCCTACGTTTTTCAACGGCCTGCTAAGGTGATGCTCATTGTCCCCAGGCAAGCGAGGCTGAGGCATGTCCGTCGAACATCTGGATGTCCTGATCATTGGCGCCGGCCTGTCCGGTATCGGCGCAGCCTGCCATCTCAAGCGCCTGTGCTCCGGCAAGCGTTTCGCCATTCTCGAGGGGCGCGAGGCCATGGGCGGCACCTGGGATCTGTTTCGTTATCCGGGCATTCGTTCCGACTCGGACATGTACACCCTCGGCTACAACTTCAAACCCTGGAGCGATCCGCAGGCCATTGCCGATGGTCCGTCGATCCGCCGTTACATCCAGGAGACAGCGGCCGAGCATGGCGTCGACCGCTTGATTCGCTATCGACACAGGGTGCTCGAAGCCAATTGGTGCAGCGCCAGCGCCACCTGGCAGTTGCGGGTGCAGCGCGACGAGGGCGGCGAGCCGCTGCGCATGAGCTGCCAGTTCCTGATGATGTGCACCGGCTACTACCGCTACGAGGCCGGCTACACGCCCGAGTTCGCTGGGCGGGAGGACTATCAGGGTGTCTTCATTCATCCGCAGTTGTGGCCCGAGGGCTTCGACTACAGCGGCAAACGCGTGTTGGTGATCGGCAGTGGCGCCACTGCGGTGACCCTGGTACCGGCCTTGGCCGAGCGCGCCGCGCAGGTGACCATGCTGCAGCGTTCGCCCAGCTATGTGATCAACCTGCCGCAGCGTGATGCGCTGTCCAATGCGCTGCGGCGGGTATTGCCGGAGAAGTGGGTGTATCGCCTGGCACGTGGGCGCAACGTCACCCTGCAACTGGTCTTCTACAAGCTGGCCAAGCGCTTTCCCAATCTGGTGCGGCGGATACTGCTGGGGCTGGTGCGGCGCCAGCTGGGCGAAGTCGACCTGCGCCACTTCAGCCCCCGCTACAAGCCCTGGGACCAGCGCGTCTGTGCGGTGCCGGATGGTGATCTGTTCCGCGTGCTGCGCCAGGGCAAGGCGCAAGTGGTCACGGCCGAGATCGAATCTTTCACTGCCCAGGGCGTTCAGCTCAAGGGTGGCGAAGAGCTGAGCGCCGATGTGATCGTCAGCGCCACTGGTCTGCAGTTGCAGTTGTTCGGCGGCATTGATGTGCAGGTCGATGGCGTGCCCTTCGAGGCGCCGAAGAGCATGGGCTATCGCGGCATCATGCTGCGCGACCTGCCCAACCTGGCGGTGGTGATGGGCTACACCAACGCCAGCTGGACGCTCAAGGCCGATCTTTCCAGCGAATACTTCTGCCGCCTGATCAATCATCTGGACAGCATTGGCATGCACCAGGTGACGCCACGTGACAAGGGCGGCAACGTTCGCCCGGAGCCCTTTCTCGATCTGCAGTCGGGCTATATCGAGCGCGCCGCACACCTGTTGCCGGCGCAGGGCGACCGGGTGCCGTGGAAGCTGCATCAGAACTATCTGCTCGATCTGGCGCTGCTGCGCTACGGCAAGCTGGAAGACGACTACCTGGAATTCTCTGCGCCTCGTGAAGAGGCGCAAGCGGAGTTGGCGTAGCCCTTTTGCACCGGGGGCTATAGCGAATTTCCTACAAGATGTTGCGCAATCGCGCCGCTTACTTTCCTGGCATAGCGCTACTACACTTTTGCGAGCTGCGTCACGGAAGAGCAACAGGGTGCCAAGCGCCCAAACAACCAGAGGTCGGCCATGAAGGAACAGCGCCATCTACCCGCACTGCGCGCTCACATCGAGCACCTGCTGAGCAAGGGCTGGGTCATCTCCAGTCGCAGCCCTTTGATGCTGCAGAACGGCCATCGTTGTTATCTCGTTTCCCACGGCATGCTGATCAGCGAGTCTGCCTCGCACGCTGCCTGACGGTTTCCCGACCGCTGCGCCCAATCCCCATCTGGCGCAGCGGCGTTTTTGGTTACCGGATATTGCCTCGCTGTCCCGCCTCATTTCTCTTCTTCGCCCCGTGACAAGCGGGCTGCAGCCGTTCAACCAGGCTTTGAGCGCCTCTTTGTACGCAACCCTTCGCGGATGTAACGCCTTGGTCATCGCGTGGTCAGTGCCTATAACCAACCGGTCACTGAGTAAAGGAGCCACGTCATGCCCAGCCGTCGTCGAGTCCTGCAAGGCAGCGCCAGCCTGCTGGCGCTAGCCGCCCTGATGCCCTGGTTGCCATCATCCGCCTTCGCCTCCGGCACCTTGCTGAGTCGGACGATTCCCAGTAGCGGCGAGCAGCTGCCGGTGATCGGTCTGGGTACCTCGCGCACCCATGACGTGGCGCTGACCGATGAAGCGCTACAGCCCCTGCGCGAGGTGCTGCAGGCGCTGGTCAATGGCGGCGCCAGTCTGGTGGATACCGCGCCCAGCTACGGACGCGCAGAGGCCGTGTGTGGGGCGTTGGTCGCCGAAGACGACATGCGCAAGAAGACCTTTCTCGCCAGCAAGGTTTCCTCTTCAGGGCGCGCGGCCGGGGAGCGTCAGGTCGAGGCCAGTTTCGCCGCTCTGCGCACCGACACCATCGACCTGATGCAGGTGCACAACCTGCAGGACACCCGCACTCAGCTCGGCCTGCTGCGCGAGCTCAAGGAGCAGGGCAGGGTGCGCTACATCGGCGTGACGCATTACCTGGATTCCGCCCACGAGCGCCTGCTCGAGGTGTTGCGCCAGGAACCCGTGGATTTCGTCCAGTTCAACTATTCCATCGGTGAACGCAACGCCGAGCGCGAGCTGTTGCCCTATTGCGCCGACAAGGGCATCGCGGTGCTGATCAACCGGCCCTTCCAGCGCTCGGCGCTGTTCGACCGGGTAAAGGGCAAGACCCTGCCCGACTGGGCCGCGGTGGAACTGGACGTCACCTCCTGGGCGCAGCTGATGCTCAAGTTCATCCTCGCCAATCCGGCGGTAACGGCGGTGATTCCGGCCACCTCCAACCCGCGTTACATGGCCGACAACATTCTCGCCGGGCAGGGGCGCCTGCCTGATGAGGCGCAGCGCAAGCGGATCATCGAGCTGTTCGCCTGAGATGCAAGCGCTCACCCGGCGCCTGGCGCGGGCGATCAATGCCGAAGGAGAAGAACTGGCGGCGGTTCTGGCCGGCTTCGCCCTGTTCTTCTGCCTGTTCGCCGGCTACTTCATGCTGCGGCCGATCCGCGAGGCAATGGGCATCACCGGCGGGGTGCACAACCTGCAATGGCTGTTCACCGCCACCTTCGTCGTCATGCTGCTGGCGGTGCCGCTATTCGCCTGGCTCAACTCGAAGGTGCCGCGCATCCATTTCATCGACTGGGTGTACGGTTTCTTCTGCCTCAACCTGCTGGCCTTCGTTCTGCTGTTTCGCCTCGATCACGACAGCGTGGGGCTGGCGCGGGTGTTCTACGTGTGGATATCGGTTTACAACCTGTTCGTCGTCTCGGTGGCCTGGAGCCTGATGGCCGATGTGTTCGACGGCGCCCAGGCGCGGCGGCTGTTCGCCTTCATCGCTGCCGGCGCCAGTGTCGGCGGGTTGTGTGGGCCGTTGTTGAGCGCGCTGCTGATTGGCGTGGTGGGTGAGTCCGGGCTGATGCTGATGGCCGCCGTGCTTCTCGGGGTGGCCATGGCGCTCAAGCGCTATCTGATGGTCTGGCGTGAACGCCAGGGCGCCGGACGGCCCGGCGCGATGCCCAGCGAGAGCCCGCGCAGGCCGGTGCCGGGCAATCCGTTCAGCGGGATGACGCGCATGCTCGGGTCGCGTTACCTGCTGGGTATCGGCGCCTTCATCCTGCTGCTGACCTCGGTGAGCACTTTTCTCTACTTCGAGCAGGCGCGCCTGGTGGCCGAACTGTTCCCGGATCGCGCCGCGCAGGTGCGGGTGTTCGGCGTGATCGATTTCATCGTGCAGGCCGGCGCCCTGACGACCCAGCTGTTCATCACCGGGCGGGTGGCGCAGAAGCTTGGCGTGCGCGTGCTGCTGTCCGCTGTGCCGGCGCTGGTCTGCCTGGGCTTTATCGGCCTGGCGCTGGCGCCAACCTTCGCCATGCTGGCGGGGCTGATGATCGTGCGGCGCATCGGTGAATACGCCTTCGTCCGGCCAGGGCGGGAAATGCTCTTCGCCCCGCTGGATGCCGAGAGCAAGTACAAGGCGAAGAACTTCATCGACACCGTGGTCTACCGCGGCGGCGATGCGCTCAGCGGCTGGGCCAAGGCCGGCCTGGACATGCTCGGCCACGGCGCCTGGCTGGTGGCCATGGTCGGTGCGCTGTGCGCCGCGCTATGGGGCGTGCTCGGCTGGTATTTGGGCGGCCGCGCAGACAGGCAGGCGCAAGGGTGATTGTTGGGTCAGGGCTGGTGGGTTGTGCCCGCCCCTACGCCACTCGTAGTCCCAATTCGA
Source organism: Pseudomonadota bacterium (assembly GCA_023431055.1). GTDB lineage: Bacteria > Pseudomonadota > Gammaproteobacteria > Pseudomonadales > Pseudomonadaceae > Aquipseudomonas. The sequence continues at coordinate 30,545 of JAEYXX010000041.1, read as the reverse complement.
TTTGGGCGGCCAGGCAAGGATTTCCCGGATTGCATCCGGGCTACGCGGACGGTCAGCGCAGGTAGGGCGGGTGAAACCCGCCATTGCAGGCTGGCGGGTTGGTGAATCACACCTGCCCTACGCCACCGCGACGATTTCCTCGATCAGCCACTGCAGCGCGGCGTCGCGCTGACGTTGCGCCAGACTGACAATCTCCAGATGGAAGGGGCCCAAGGCGAAGGGCAGATCGAGCAGCTCGAGCGGCAGCAGGGTGGCGAAGTGCCGGGCCAAGGCGGTGGGCAGCACTGCCGCCAGCTCGCTGCCGGCGACTATGTGCGCCGCCTGCAGGTAGTTCGGCGTGGTGTAGAGAATCTGCCGCGACAGGCCCTGTTCGCCCAGCCACTGATCGACCATGCCGCGGGTCTGCCCGCCGTGCACCCAGAGATGACGCAGGCGCAGGAAGGTCTCCAGATCCAGGCTGCCCCGACGCAGCAGCGGATGCTCGCGGCGTACGGCCAGCTTGAGCGTCTCGCTCATCCAGTGCCGGCGGGCGAAGCGCGCGGGCAGCTCGTCGAAGCGGCCCAGCACCAGATCCAGCTCGCCCTTGTCCAGCGCCTCCATCGGCAGGCTGGGGTTGAGGTGGCGAATGTCGATGCCGATGCCCGGCGCCTTCTGGCTCAGGCGGTCGAGCAGGCGCGGCATGCACACCAGCTCGACGTAATCGGTAACGGCGATACGAAAGCGCTGGCTGCTTTCGCCTGGCTCGAAGGCCTCGCCGGCGCTGAGGCTCTGCTCCAGTTGGCGCAGCGCGCTGCGGATCGGCGCCTCCAGCGCCAGCGCCCGAGGGGTCGGCTGCATGCGCCGGCCCACGCGCACCAGCAGCGGATCGTGGAGCAGCTCTCGCAGGCGATTCAGCGCATTGCTCACCGCCGGCTGGCTCAAGGCCAGGCGTTCGGCGGCGCGCGAGACGTTCTGTTCGCGCAGCAGGGCATCGAGTACGCGCAGCAGGTTGAGGTCGAAGTTGCTGAAATTCATTTGATGAATACGTCGTATCACAAGACTAAATTTCAAAAATAGTAGCGGCTTGCTTATCGTGACCCAAGCTTTTCTATTGGTGCTCGAGAGGAACAACAATGACTCAAGTCGTCTCGCCGCTTCGCTGTGCCGCCGTGATCGGCGCCGGCACCATGGGCCGCGGCATCGTCATCAGCCTGGCCAATGCCGGCCTGCGCGTGCTGTGGCTGGACAACAACCCGCAGATGGTCGAGCAGGGCCTGGCGATGGCCGAGGAAACCTGCGCGCACAACGTTGCCAAGGGCCGCATCGATGAGGCCGAAGCCGCGGCGCGACGCGCCCGAATCCACGCGGTGCAAAGCTATGCGGCGCTGGCCGATGCTGACTTGGTGATCGAGGCGGTGTACGAGAACCTCGACCTCAAGCAACGCATCTTCCGTGAGCTGGACGCGGTGATGAAGCCCGGCGCCATCCTCGCCAGCAACACCTCGGCGCTGGATATCGACGCCATCGCCGCTGTCACCTCAAGGCCGGAGGCGGTGCTGGGCCTGCATTTCTTCAGCCCGGCGCACATCATGAAGCTGCTGGAGATCGTGCGTGGTGCCAGGACTGCGCCTGCCGTGCTGCAGGCCGCGCAGGAACTGGGCGAGCGCATGGGCAAGGTGGCGGTGGTAGCCGGCAACTGCCACGGTTTCATCGGCAACCGCATGCTGCACACCTACGTGCGCGAGGCGCGCATGCTGCTGCTCGAGGGCGCCTGGCCGCATCAGGTGGATGCGGCGCTGCAGGGCTTCGGCTTCGCCATGGGGCCGTTTCGCATGTACGACGTGGTCGGCATCGATCTGGAGTGGCGTGCCCGCGAGCTGGCCGGTGAGGGCCAGGACGATCCGACCGTACAGGTGGACAACCGCCTGTGCGAGCTGGGTCGCTTCGGCCAGAAGAGCGGCAAGGGCTACTACCTCTATGCGCCCGGCAGTCGCCAGACCGAGCATGACCCGGTCGTCGACGGCCTGGTGCAGATGCAGTCGGAGCGTCTGGGTTTCACCCGCCGTGAGATCGGCAACGAGGAGATTCTCGAGCGCTGCCTGCTGGCGCTGGTCAACGAGGGGGCGAAGATTCTCGAGGAGAACATCGCCGCCAATAGCCACGATATCGATCTGGTCTATCTCAACGGCTACGGCTTTCCCGCCGAGCGTGGCGGCCCGATGAGCTGGGCCGACGGTGAAGGTGTTGCGGCCATTCACCAGCGTCTGTTGCACCTGACCGAGCGCTTCGGTGCGCACTGGCAGCCGGCGGCGCTGATCGAGCGCCTGGCTGCCGAGAACAAGCATTTCAGCGACGTACAGGAGGGCCGGGTATGAGCTATCAGGCGCCATTGCGCGATATGCGCTTCGTCCTGCACGAACTGTTCGACGCCGCCGGTCACTGCGAGCGCCTGGGCAACGGCCTGGATCGCGAACTGATCGACGGCGTGCTGGAAGAGGCGGCGGCCTTCGCCGCGGGTGAGATCGCCCCGCTCAATCGCAACAGCGACGAAGAGGGCTGCCAGTTGGTCGATGGACAGGTCAGCACGCCCAAGGGATTCGCCGAGGCCTACCGGCAATACGTGGACAACGGTTGGGCGAGTATGACCGGCCCGGTGGAGTACGGCGGCCAGGGCTTCCCGCAGCTGGTGGCCTTCGCTTTCCACGAGATGCTGATGGGCGCCTCGCTGTCCTTCCGCGTATACTCCGGGCTGACCGAGGGCGCTGTACTGGCGCTGCACAAGCATGGCAGCGAAACGCTGAAGCAGCAGTACCTGGGCAAGCTGGTCAGCGGCCAGTGGACGGGCACCATGTGCCTGACCGAGCCGCAGGCCGGCACCGACCTGGCGCTGCTGCGTACCCGCGCCGAGCCGCAGGCCGATGGCAGCTATCGCGTTAGCGGCAGCAAGATTTTCATCAGCGGCGGCGAACAGGATCTTTCGGAGAACATCATCCATCTGGTACTGGCGCGTCTGCCCGATGCACCGGCTGGCGTGAGGGGCATTTCGCTGCTGCTGGTGCCGAAGTTCATCGCCGCTGCAGATGGTACGCCAGGCGAACGCAACAGCCTGTCGTGCGGCGCCATCGAGCACAAGATGGGCATCAAGGGTGCGTCCACCTGCGTGATGAACTTCGACGACGCCACCGGCTGGCTGGTGGGCGAGGCCAACCAGGGCCTGGCCTGCATGTTCACCATGATGAACGACGCGCGTTTTCAGGTCGGTCTACAGGGGCTCGGCATTGGCGAGGCGGCGTTCCAGGGCGCGCTGCGTTATGCCCGCGAGCGCCTGCAGTCGCGTGGCCTGGCCGGCGTGCAGGCGCCGGACAAGCCGGCCGATCCGATCATCAATCATCCCGATGTGCGACGCATGCTGCTCACGCAGAAGACCCTGGTCGAGGGCAGTCGCATGCTCGCTGCCTACACTGCGCGCCAGCTGGATCTGGAGCACGGCGCCGAGTCGGCCGAGGCGCGCAGGGCGGCCGGCAAGCGCGCGGCGCTGCTGATCCCCATCGTCAAGGCGTTCTTCACCGACATGGGTCAGGAAGTGGCCAGTCATGGCGTGCAGGTCTACGGCGGGCACGGTTTCATCCGTGAGTGGGGCATGGAGCAACTGATGCGCGACAGCCGCATCACCCAGCTCTACGAAGGCACCAACGGCATCCAGGCACTGGACTATATCCGTCGTAAGTTGCTGGGCGACGGTGGCGCCGAGCTGTCGGCGCTGCAGGCCGAGTTCAGCCAGCTGTGCGATGCTCAGGCGGATCGACCGGCCCTGGCGCAGATGGCCAGCGTGGTGCAGGCCCGCCTGGGCGAATGGCGCGAGCTAAGCACGGAGGTGCTCGCCGCCTGTCAGCGCGATCCGCAGGAGATTGGCGCCACTTCGGTGGATTTTCTCCAGTACTCGGCCTATGTGCTGCTCGCCGGTTTCTGGCAGCAGGCCGCGGCGCGGGCGCAGGATGCGCTGGAAGCGGGCAGCGGCGAGGCCGCGTTCTACCAGGCCAAGCTGCACAGCGCCGAGTTCTATCTGCGCCGCGTGCTGCCGCGCGCCAGCGCACACCGCGAAGCCCTGCTGGGCGGCGCGGATTGTTTGATGGCCATGGATGAGGGCAGTTTCGCCTTTTAGCGCAGATGTCTGTAGGAGCGGTGTAGCCCGGATGTAATCCGGGGAAATTTGCCTGACTGATCCCGGATTGCCTCCGGGCTACAACAAGAGGAGCACTGCATGCATCCCTTCAGCTTCGCCACCACCGCGCAGATTCTGTGCGAATCCGGTGCCAGCCTGCGGCTGGCCGAACTGTGCCGCGAGCGCGGCGCGCAGCGCGTATTGATCGTCACCGATCCCGGCATCACCCGCCTGGGCCTGCTCGAGCCGCTGCTGCCGGGTTTCGCCCGCGCCGGCATGGGTGTGCAGGTGTTCGACCAGGTGCTGGCCGACCCGCCCGAGGCCGTGGTGCTGGCCGCCGTGGCCCAGGGCCGCGAGCTGCAGGCGGAGCTGGTGGTCGGTTTCGGCGGTGGCAGCTCGATGGATGTGGCCAAGCTGGTGGCCTTGCTGGCGCATCCCGACTGCGGCCAGGCCCTGAGCGAGATCTACGGCGTGGGCAATGCCCGTGGCCGGCGCCTGCCGCTGATCCAGGTGCCGACCACCGCCGGAACCGGTTCTGAGGTGACGCCAATCGCCATCGTCACCACCGGCGAGACCACCAAGATGGGCGTGGTTTCGCCGCTGCTGCTGCCGGATCTGGCCCTGCTCGATGCCGACCTGACCCTCGGCCTGCCGCCTGCGGTAACCGCCGCCACCGGTATCGACGCCATGGTGCATGCCATCGAGGCCTATACCAGCGCCCTGAAGAAGAACCCGCTTTCCGATCTGCTGGCGCGCGAAGCGCTGCGTCTGCTGGCGGCCAATCTCGATAAGGTGGTGCACAACGGCAGCAACCGCGACGCGCGTCAGGCCATGCTGCTCGGCGCCTGCCTGGCCGGGCAGGCCTTCGCCAATGCTCCGGTTGCGGCGGTGCATGCGCTGGCCTATCCCCTCGGCGGGCATTTCCATATTCCCCACGGGCTGTCCAACGCCCTGGTGTTGCCGCAGGTACTGGCGTTCAACGCGCCGGTGGCTGCGCCGCTGTATGCCGAACTGGCCCCGCTGGTTCTGGGGGAGCGTCTGCGTGCGGGCAGTGCAGCGGCGCAGACCGAGCAACTGATCGAGGCGCTGGCAGCGTTCAGTCAGCGCAGCGGCCTGCCGACCCGGCTGCGCGACGCCGGAGTGAGCGAGGCCATGTTGCCCACGCTGGCGGCGGACGCCATGCTGCAGCAGCGCCTGCTGGTGAACAATCCGCGCGAGATGAATGAGCAGCAGGCGCTGGCCATTTATCAGGCTGCCTATTGATTCAGGTCGCTGCTAAAGCCCCTCCCACTAAGGTTCCGGTTCTGTGGGAGCGGCTTTAGCCGCGATACCAACCCAAGGAACATCATGAGCCAACCCCAACACCTGCGTGGCGATTACCGCCACTTCCAGTCGATCACCACGCGCTGGCACGACAACGACATCTACGGCCACGTCAACAACGTGACCTACTACAGCTACTTCGACAGTGCGGTGAATGCCTACCTGATCGCCGAGGGCGGGCTGGATATTCATGGAGGCGAAGTGGTCGGCTTCGTGGTCAGCTCCAGCTGCGACTACTTCGCCTCCATCGCGTTCCCCGATGCCATCGAGGTCGGTCTGCGCGTCGGCAAGTTGGGCAACAGTTCGGTGCAGTACGAGCTGGCGATCTTCAGGGCCGGCGAAGAGCAGGCCTGCGCCGCCGGGCGTTTCGTCCATGTGTTCGTCGACCGCACGAGTAATCGCCCGGTGAGCATTCCCGAGCCGCTGCGCTCGGCGCTGGAGCGTCTGCTGGCCGCCTGAGGCGTGCTAGGCTGTGGCGATTCATGCCGCCAGGGAGTGCCCATGTCCGATCTGCAACGCGAGCAGGCGCAACGCCGTGCCGAACGCATCGCTGCGTTTCGCGCCGAGCTGGTCGAGCTGCACCGCGAACAGGTGTTGCAGCTGAGCGCCGAGCAGGAGCAGGGCCTGGCTGCCTATCACGAGCAGTTGCTGGCGCACTACCGACAAACTCTGGACATCGACGCCGATGCCCGCGCTCGCCAGCTGTCGCTGGGCATGCGCTTGGCCTCGCTGATTGGTGCACTGGCGCTGGCGGCCGGGTTGTTCTTCCTCTTCTACCAGTTCTGGGGCTTGTTCGACGCCCGTATGCAGGTCGCTGTGCTGGTCGGCAGCTCGCTGGGCAGCCTGCTGCTGTGCTTCTGGCTGCAGGCGCGCGACGCCTCCGGTTACTACGCCAAGCTGGCCGCGGTGCTGGCATTCGTCTGCTTCGTGCTCAACCTGTCGATGCTCGGGCAGATCTTCAATATCACGCCCTCGGACAAGGCGCTGTTGCCCTGGGGTGCGCTGGCGCTACTGCTGGCCTATCAGTGCCGCCAGCGCCTGCTGCTGGTCACGGCGTTGCTGTGCTTCGGCCTGTTCCTCGCTGCCCGGTTGAACGATTGGACGGGCTGGTATTGGTGGTCGCTGGATGACCACCCGGAGAACTTCCTGCCGGCCGCGCTGCTGTTTGTGCTGCCGCAGTTCATCGATCAGACGCGACGGATCGGTTTCGCCGCCTGTTATCGGGTGGTCGGCTTGCTCTACCTGTTCGGGCCGATCCTGATCCTCAGCTACTGGGGCCAGGGCAGCTACCTCGATTGGCCGCCGCGCTGGGTGGAGGCCTTCTACCAGACGCTGGGCTTCGTCCTGGCGGGGCTGGTGATCTGGCTGGGGGTGCGCCGCGGCTGGGCCGAGGTGGTCAACACCGGGTTGGGCTTCGCCCTGGTGCTGCTGTTCAGCAAGCTGTTCGACTGGTGGTGGGAGCTGCTGCCACGTTACCTGTTCTTCCTTCTGCTCGGGCTGACTGCGCTGTTGTTGCTGGTCATGCTGCAGCGCTGGCGCCGTGGAGGTGCAGCATGAATCGTCCACTTTGGCTCGGCCTTGGGCTGATCGTGGCGAGCAACGCCATTGCGCTGGCGGGCGTCTGGTACAACCGCAGCGGTGAGCCGCAGGCGCAACTGCAATTGAGCGAGCGAGAGATCCAGTTGCCCTACGACAGCTGGTTGCGCGGTGAGGAAAACAGCGGCCTGCGTCTGCAACTGGCCTGGCGCCAGGCGGATGCCGACTGGTCCTGGCTGGACGAAGCCAAGCTGCGGGAACTGGGCTTTGCGCCGAACGATCTGGGCCGCAGCGCGGAGCGGCCGCTATGGCTGGTGCTGGAGCTGGACGGGCCGAGCTATCGAAAGCAGGTCGAGCGGGCCAAGGCTGCACTGGCCAGTGCCCAGGCGGTGCTCGCCTTACGACCGCAAGACGAGAACTTGCGCCAACAGCGCGATCAGCGCCGGCTCGAACTGCGGCACGAGCAGCAGCAGGCCACGCGTCTGTTGCTGGTGGATGCTGGCCTCGATGCCGAGGCTCTACGCCAGGCCTGGCCGGATCGTCAGCTCCAGGTCATCCTGGCGGGTCGCCTGACCCCCTATCGCTATGGCGACATGCCCCACTACAGTGCCAGCGTAGTGCTGGAGAGTGATCGCATCAGCGTGCCCAGACGCTACCGGGAGGCCTTCGCTCAATGGCGGCTGCGCGCCTATGACGAAAAAAGGCCCAAGGTGCAGGTCGAAGTTGCCTTCGGCCAGCGCCATGAGCCCTGGTTGATCGGCGTCGGTCAGTGACGACGCCAGTGTTTGTGTTGCTTCTTGTGCTTCTTACCGTGGTGATGGCGATGCTTGCCACGACGGTCATCGTCGTAACTGGCATTGCCCATGTAGTTGCCCAGCGCGCCGCCGGCACCGCCACCTACTGCGGCGCCAACCACGCCGCCAGTGTTGCCGCCGACCTGTTGACCCACGACGTTGCCGCCAGCCGCGCCTAGCGCGCCGCCGATGGCGGCTTCGGTGCGGCTGCGACGATCAGCGCCGACCATGCTGCCGGCCGCGCCGCCTAGCCCGGCACCTACCGCGGCCCCGGTGTTGCCACCGACCTGCTGGCCGACCATCGCGCCCACCGCGCCACCGAGGGCGCCACCCAAACCCGCTTCGGTGCTGCCGGCAAAGGCGAAACCGCCACTGCTCAGGCCAAGGGAAAGGAAGAGGAACTGTAGAGACTTCATAGGCTTCTCGATCACGGAGCCGCATTGCGGCGGGAGTTGTTCCATTGACCCAAGCAGCTCGCCCGTGGTTCCCCGCTGCGCAGCCGCTTGTCGGATTGCACGGGGTGATGTTCAAAGCAGGGGCTCGCGTCCCCACTGTTCCAGCGCCTGAGCCAGGGGCAGCACCTCGCCGGGGCGGCTAAGGGCGTAACCGGGTAACTGGCCTATACGCGCCTGGAACTCCGGGTTCTGCAGTAACCGCAGCAGCGCGGCCATCGCCGGCAGCTCGAGGCTGTCCTCACGGCACAGCAGGCAATAGTGCTCGCGTGCCATGGGGATGAAGTCCAGGCCGAACTGACGCGCCGCCGCTTCCACGCCGAAGCCGACGTCGGCCATGCCGCTGGCCACAAAGGCTGCCACTGCCGCGTGGGTGAACTCCTCGTTGTGGAAACCCTTGATGGTCGTGCTGTCCAGACCAGCTTGCTGCAGCAGGTCCTGCAGCAGCAGGCGCGTACCCGAGCCCGGCTCGCGGTTGACGAAGCGCAGCTCGCTGCGCGCCAGGTCCGCCAGGCCTTGCACGTCGTGCGGGTTGCCGGGGGCGAGCATCAGCCCCTGGGTGCGCACGACGAAGGTGATCACCCGTTGATCGGGGCGAAGCCAGGGCTGGATGCGGCTCATGCTCAGCGTACCGAGCGGCCCGGCCGGCACGTGCAGGCCGGCCACCTCGCAGTCGTGGCGCTGCAGGGCGATCATCGCCTCGCTGCCGCTGCGAAATTGCACCTCCCACTGCCAGCTGGGGTCGTGCTCCAGCCATTCGCGTAGCGCCGCCACGGCGAAACCGTGGCTGGCATGGATGCGCAGGCCCGGGTTGCTGGCCTGCAGCACGCGGTTGAGCTCCAGCTCCAGCTCGCTCGCCAGGTTATCCAGCTGCGGCGACAGTCGCGCGCGGATGCGCTGATCGGCCCACAGCAGCTTTTCTCCCAAGGGTGCCAGCCGTGCCCCCTTGCCGCGCTCCAGCTCGATCAGCGGGCTGCCGAAGAACGCCTGCCACTTGCCCAGCAAGTTCCAGGCGTGGCGGTAGGAATAGCCGACGCGGGCGGCGGCCTCGGTCAGCTTGCCGGTGTCGTGCACGGCCTGCAGCAGTTCCAGACCCTGCGGGTCGAGGCTGCTGCCGTCGCGCTGGTGGAAGCGCCAACGCGGTTGAATATCGATACGGATCATATGCTCAAGACTTCATATTTGTGTGGCCGTTTCACCATGCTAATTTGCTTCGCATGGGCGCTTTGCGTCCAAGTATAAGAACTTTACTTCATATGTGGCGAGCCTTGTGGCTACGCCTGGGATAAGCCGACCGGCAGCCGTGACTGGCCGGGTTATCTCCTGACAGCACCGGTATAGCCGCCGGCTGGAGCATCGAACATGGCCCTTCTTCCCCAGCGCTTCGCCCCCGAGCAGTGCGAGGCCGTCGCCCGTGAGGTGCTGGCTGCCCACCGCGACCAGCCCGGCGCCCTGCTGCCGATCCTCCACGACATCCAGGACCGTCTCGGTGCCGTGCCGCCCGAGCTGCTGCCGCTGATCGCCGAGGACCTTTGCCTGTCGCGTGCCGAGGTGCACGGGGTGGTCAGCTTCTATCATGATTTTCGCGCCACGCCGCCCGGTCGTCAGGTGCTCAAGCTGTGCCAGGCCGAGGCCTGCCAGTCGATGGGGGTCAAGGCGCTGACCGCTGAGCTGGAAAGCAAGCTCGGCCTGCCGCTGGGCGAGACCCGCGAGGATGGCAGTCTCAGTTTTGAACCGGTGTACTGCCTGGGCAACTGCGCCTGCGCACCGAGCGTGATGCTCAATGGTGAACTGCACGGTCGTGTCGACGCCGAGGAAGTGCTGGCGCTGCTGGCCGAACAGGAGGCCCAGGCATGAGCGAGCCGATCAAGATCTTCGTCCCGCGCGACGCCACCGCGCTGAGCCTGGGCGCCGACAAGGTGGCCCGGGCCATCGCCGCCGAGGCTGAAGCACGCGGCATCGAAGTGCAGTTGGTACGCAACGGCTCACGCGGGCTGTTTTGGCTCGAACCGCTGGTCGAGGTCTCCACGCCGGCTGGTCGTGTCGCCTATGGCCCGGTCAAGGCACGCGACGTTGCCGGCCTGTTCGACGCCGGTTTCCACGAGGGCAAGGCACATGCGCTGGGCCATGGCCTGACCGAGGAAATCGAATATCTCAAGCGCCAGGAGCGCCTGACCTTCGCCCGTGTCGGCATCACCGACCCGCTGTCGCTGGAGGACTACATCGCCCACGACGGTTACCGCGGCCTCAAGCGCGCCCTCGGCATGACGCCCGAGGCGATCGTCGCCGAGGTCACCGAATCCGGCCTGCGTGGCCGTGGCGGCGCGGCGTTCCCCACCGGCATCAAGTGGCGCACCGTGCTTGGTTGTCAGGCGGAGCAGAAGTACATCGTCTGCAACGCCGACGAAGGCGACTCGGGCACCTTCTCCGACCGCATGGTGATGGAGGACGACCCCTACGTGCTGATCGAGGGCATGACCATCGCCGGTCTCGCCGTCGGTGCCACCAAGGGCTATATCTACCTGCGTTCGGAATACCCGCACGCCGAAGCGGTGCTGCTCGAGACCATCGCCCGCGCTACGGCCGCCGGCTATCTGGGCGACGATGTGCTCAGCAGCGGCAAGGCCTTCCACCTGGAGCTGCGCCGCGGCGCCGGCGCCTATATCTGCGGCGAGGAAACCGCGCTGCTCGAGAGCATCGAGGGCAAGCGCGGCACCGTGCGGCCGAAGCCGCCGCTGCCGGCCATCGAGGGCCTGTTCGGCAAGCCGACGGTGATCAACAACGTGATCTCGCTGGCTTCGGTGCCGATCATCCTCGACAAGGGCGGCGCCTATTACAAGGACTACGGCATGGGCCGCTCACTCGGCACCCTGCCGATCCAGCTGACCGGCAACATCGCCCGTGGCGGCCTGATCGAGAAGGCCTTCGGCATCACCCTGCGCGAGTTGCTTTACGAGTACGGCGGCGGTTCGGCCAGCGGCCGGCCGATCCGCGCGGTGCAGGTCGGCGGCCCGCTCGGTGCCTATCTGCCTGAGTCGCAGTTCGACACACCGCTGGATTACGAGGCCTTCGCCGCCCTTGGCGCGGTGCTTGGCCACGGCGGCATCGTGGTGTTCGACGACACCGTCGACATGGCCGACATGGCGCGCTACGCCATGGAGTTCTGCGCGGTGGAGTCGTGCGGCAAGTGCACGCCCTGCCGGATCGGCTCGACGCGCGGCGAGGAGCTGCTGTCGCAGATCATCGTGGCCCGCTCGGAAGGCCCGCAGCCAGGACGCATCGAGCTGCTCAAGAGCCTCTGCGACACCATGCTCGGCGCCTCGCTCTGCGCCCTTGGCGGCATGACACCCTATCCGGTGATGAGCGCCATCAACCACTTTCCCGAGGACTTCGGCGTGTCGCAAGACAGCGCCGAAGCCCGCTGATCCGGAGGCGTCCCCATGGCCCTGTATCGTGAACTCGACTATGGCACCCCTGCTCGCAGCGGTGCTCCGGTAACCCTGGAAATCGACGGCAACGCCATCACCGTGCCGGCCGGTACCTCGCTGATGCGCGCGGCCCAGGAGGCCGGCATCGCCGTGCCCAAGCTGTGCGCCAGCGACAGCCTGGAGCCGTTCGGCTCGTGCCGCCTGTGCATGGTGGAAATCGAAGGTCGTCGCGGCTTCCCAGCGTCCTGCACCACCCCGGTGGAGCCGGGCATGGTGGTGCGCACGCAGAGCCCGAAACTGGCCGAACTGCGTCGCGGCACCATGGAGCTGTACATCTCCGACCACCCGCTGGACTGCCTGACCTGCTCGGCCAACGGCAACTGCGAGCTGCAGGACATGGCCGGTGTGGTCGGCCTGCGCGAGGTGCGCTACGACCCGGTGAAGACGCACCTGGCCGAGGCCAAGGACGAGTCCAACCCCTATTTCAGCTACGACCCGTCCAAGTGCATCGTCTGCAACCGCTGCGTGCGCGCCTGCGAGGAAGTGCAGGGCACCTTCGCCCTGACCATCGACGGCCGCGGCTTCGATTCGCGCGTGGCCGCCGGCCAGGCCGAGGATTTCCTCGACTCCGAATGCGTGTCCTGCGGCGCCTGCGTCAACGCCTGCCCGACCGCCACGCTGATGGAAAAGTCGGTGATCGAAATGGGCCAGGCCGAGCGCAGCGTCACCACCACCTGCGCCTACTGTGGCGTCGGCTGCTCGTTCAATGCCGAGGTCAAGGGCAACACCGTGGTGCGCATGGTGCCGAACAAGAATGGCCACGCCAACCACGGCCATGCCTGCGTCAAGGGCCGCTTCGCCTGGGGCTATGCGACCCACCCGGACCGTATCAAGACACCGATGATCCGCGACAGCATCACCGAGCCGTGGCGCTCGGTGAGCTGGGACGAGGCCATCGGCTACGCCGCCCGCCGCTTCAAGGAGATCCAGGCGCAGTACGGCCGCAACGCGGTCGGCGGGCTGACCTCCTCGCGCTGCACCAACGAGGAAACCTACCTGGTGCAGAAGCTGGTGCGCGCTGCCTTCGGCAACAACAACGTCGACACCTGCGCCCGCGTCTGCCACTCGCCGACCGGCTATGGCCTGAAGGTGACCCTCGGTGAGTCCGCCGGTACCCAGGACTTCGACTCGGTACTGTCCGCCGACGTGGTGCTGGTGATCGGTGCCAATCCCACCGACGGCCACCCGGTATTCGGCTCGCAGCTCAAGCGCCGTCTGCGCGAGGGCGCCAGGCTGATCGTCGCCGACCCGCGCGGCATCGATCTGGTGCGCAGCCCGCACATCCGCGCCGAGCATCACCTGCAGCTGCGTCCGGGCAGCAACGTCGCCCTGCTCAACAGCCTGGGCCACGTGATCGTTACCGAGGGCCTGGTCAACGAAACCTTCGTTGCCGAGCGCTGTGAGCGCGAAGCCTTCGAGCAATGGCGCACCTTCGTCAGCGAACAGCGCAACAGCCCCGAGGCCATGGAAGCCCTGACCGGCGTGCCGGCCGCTTCGGTGCGCGCTGCCGCGCGCCTGTACGCTACCGGTGGCAACGCGGCGATCTACTACGGTCTGGGCGTCACCGAGCACAGCCAGGGCTCGTCCACCGTGATGGCGATTGCCAACCTGGCGATGGCCACCGGCAACATCGGCCGTCCGGGCGTCGGCGTGAACCCGCTGCGTGGACAGAACAACGTGCAGGGCTCCTGCGACATGGGCTCCTTCCCCCATGAGCTGCCGGGCTATCGCCACGTCTCCGACCCGGTAGCGCGGCCGCAATTCGAGGCCGCCTGGGGCGTCAAGCTGCTCGACGAGCCGGGTCTGCGCATTCCCAACATGCTGGCTGCGGCGCATGCCGGCACCTTCAAGGGCATGTACATCCAGGGTGAGGACCCGGCGCAGTCCGATCCCGACACCCAGCACGTCACCGATGCGCTCAAGGCCATGGAGTGCGTGGTGATTCAGGACCTGTTCCTCAACGAAACCGCCAAGTACGCCCACGTGTTCCTGCCCGGTGCCTCCTTCCTGGAGAAGAACGGCACCTTCACCAACGCCGAGCGCCGCATCTCGCCGGTGCGCAAGGTGATGCCGGCACTGGCTGGCAAGGAAGACTGGGAAGTGACCATGGCGTTGTCCAACGCCCTCGGCTACCCGATGAACTACAAGCATCCGTCCGAGATCATGGACGAGATCGCCGCGCTGACGCCGACCTTCACCGGCGTCAGCTATGCCAAGCTCGACCGCATGGGCAGCATCCAGTGGCCGTGCAACGACGAGGCGCCGGAGGGTACACCGATCATGCACGAGGACGCCTTCGTGCGCGGCAAGGGGCGCTTCGTGGTCACCGAGTTCATCCCCACCGAGGAGCGCACCTCGCGCAAGCGGCCGCTGGTGCTGACCACCGGGCGCATCCTCTCGCAGTACAACGTCGGCGCGCAGACCCGGCGTACCGCGAACAAGGCCTGGCACGCCGAGGACATCCTCGAACTGCACCCGGTGGACGCCGAGGATCGCGGCATCAAGGACGGTGACTGGATCGGCATCAACAGCCGCGCCGGCGAGACGGTGATGCGCGCCAAGGTCACCGAGCGCATGCAGCCGGGCGTGGTGTACACCACCTTCCACCACCCGGAGTCCGGCGCCAACGTGATCACCACCGACAACTCCGACTGGGCCACCAACTGCCCGGAATACAAGGTCACCGCGGTTCAGGTGCGCAAGGTCGAAGTCCCGTCGCAGTGGCAGCAGGAGTTCGATAGCTTCACCCGCGAGCAGGTCAGCCTGCTGCCGGTGGTGCAGCTATGATGCTGCAACCAACGCAGATGGCAGGGGTGCGTGGTGCGCGCCCCTGCCGCGCTAAGCTGTTCCTTGCGGCTTGCCGAACAACCAGCGGAGCACAGCCATGGGCATGAACGCCACGCAACTGATCAAGATGGCCAATCAGATTGGCGCCTTCTTCGCCTCCCAGCCCGATTCCGCTCAGGCGCGTACCGAGTACGCTCAGCATCTGCGTCGTCAGTGGGACCCGCAGATGCGCACGGCGCTGTACGCTCACCTGGACGCCAGCGGCGGCGAGGGGCTGAGCGATTTCGTGCTGCAAGTGCTGCGCGATTCGCGCGGGCAGATCGAGCCGCAGGCGGCTTGAGCAGCATAAGGTCCCGGTTTGGCGTAGGCTGGATGACGCGCTTTTCATCCACCATCGCGGCGCCTATGGTGGATCGATAGAGCGCGATCCACCTTACGGATCATTGCGAGGAAGCCAACGCCATGTCACGCCGTACCGCCGCCCCGCTCACCGACGATCACGCCGCCCCGGCCGCGGACGGCTAC
Source organism: Pseudomonadota bacterium (assembly GCA_023431055.1). Lineage (GTDB taxonomy): Bacteria > Pseudomonadota > Gammaproteobacteria > Pseudomonadales > Pseudomonadaceae > Aquipseudomonas. The sequence goes on along the minus strand of JAEYXX010000041.1, from coordinate 15,499 downwards.
GCCTATGCCGAGCTGGACGAGACCGCCAGCCAGGGACGTGCGGTGCTGGCCGAGGAATGCGCGCTGGCCATCGCCTACAATGGCATCAGCCATGCGGTGATGATGGTATCGCCCAGCGCGCTGGAGGATTTCGTCGTCGGCTTCAGCCTGACGTCTGCAGTGGTGGCGGCGCCCGAGGATATCTACGACATCCAGCTGAGGCGCGCGGGTGAAGCATTCAGCGCCGAGGTGGAGATCGCCAGCCGTGCCTTCTGGGCGCTCAAGCAGCAGCGGCGCAATCTGGCCGGTACCAGTGGTTGTGGCCTGTGCGGCGTCGAGGCGCTGGAGCAGGCGCTGCCGCAACTCGACACCCTGAGCGTCAACCCGCTGCCACCAGCCGCGCACCTGGCCGACCTGCGTACGCGCATCGGCGAAGTGCAGAAGCTGGCGCGCCAGAGCGGCGCGCTGCATGCGGCGCTGTTCGTCGACGAGTCTGGTGAGATCGTCCTGTGCCGCGAAGACATTGGCCGGCACAACGCCCTGGACAAGCTGATCGGCGCGCTAAACCGTGAAAGCCGCGACGCCCGCCGTGGCTTTGCCGTGGTCACCAGCCGCTGCAGCCTGGAGCTTATCCACAAGGCGGTGCGCGCCGGCTTCGCCAGCCTGGTCAGCCTCTCCGCGCCGACCGATCTGTGCGTGCGCTGGGCACGCCGCCATCGCCTCAACCTCATTCACCTGCCGCACCATAGCGCTCCGCGAATCTACAGCCCGGCGCCCGCTCGGGTTTAGCGTCGCTCCCGGCGTTTCTCCATGGTCTAGACTTGCCTTTCCGGACGCTGCTGGTCCGGTCATCCACAAGGAACGAGAGGCATCGCCATGGGTATGTTCGCGTTTGTCAAAGAAGCCGGAGTCAAGCTGTGGGAATCGCTGGTCGGCCAGGAGGCGCAGGCCGCCGAATCGCTCAAGGAGCATGTGGCCAAGGTAGGCCTGGGTAACCCGAACATTCAGGTCAGCGTCGAGGGCGACAAGGTGATCGCCGCCGGCGAGGTGGCCAGCCAGGAAGAGAAGGAGAAAATTCTTCTGGCCCTGGGCAATGTCGCCGGTGTCGCCGAGGTGGAGGATCGCATCAGTGTCGCCGCGTCGGCACCCGAGGCGCGCTTCGTCACTGTGAAGAAGGGCGACACCCTCAGTGCCATCGCCAAGGCCGAGTACGGAAATGCCAACGCCTACATGAAGATATTCGAGGCGAACAAACCGATGCTCAGCCATCCGGACAAGATCTATCCGGGTCAGGTGCTGCGCATCCCCGAGTGACCGGACCCGTGCGGGAAGCGCCCAGGCTTCCCGCCTTGCGTCAGGGCTATTCGAGGCCTTGCAGCAATGCCCGGTAATCCTCCACCGCAGCGAACTCCTCGGTGTTCTTCGGCCCGCTCTGGCTGTCCGGCTGGCGCACGGCAAGCAGATGGGAGACGCCGAACTGACCGGCACTGCGCAAAATCGGCAGGCTGTCATCGATGAACAGGCTGCGCGCCGGGTCGAAGTCCACGTCCTGGCGCAGGGCGAACCAGAACTGCTGGTTCTCCTTGGGAAAGCCGTAGTCGTGAGAGCTGATCAGGCGCTCGAACCAGGGCGCCAGTTCGACCCGTTCCATCTTCAACGACAGCGAATCGCGGTGCGCGTTGGTGATCAGCACCACACGCTTGCCAGCCTCGCGCAAGGCGCGCAGGAACAGCTCGGCATCCGCGCGCAGGGCAATCAGATGGGCGACCTCGCGCTTGAGCTCGCGAATGGAGAGTTTCAGCTCGCGGCTCCAGAAGTCGGTGCAGTACCAGTTCAGCGTGCCGGCGTGCTGGCGAAACAGCGGCAGCAGCTCGGCCTCGGCCAGCGCCAGGCTGATGCCATGGTGTTCGGCATAACGCTGTGGCAGGTGCTTGAGCCAGAAGTGGTTGTCGAAGTGCAGATCGAGCAGGGTGCCGTCCATGTCCAGCAGGACGGTGTCGATCTGGTGCCAGGGTAGTGAAGGCATGGGCGCGCCAGGTGATGAAAGTCGTGAATCTGCCGGCGCGCGTCGCGAACGCGCAATCTGCGCCGGGGATAATCGCAAAAGCCGCGGTATGATAACCCGCCAGGTCAGGCCAAGGAGTTTACCCCATGCGTCAGAAGCCCACGGTTCTCGCTCGCGAGATCGTCGCCAGTAGCCGCCTGTTCCGTGTCGAGGAGGTGCAGTTGCGCTTTTCCAACGGTACCGAGCGCACCTATGAGCGACTGGTCGGCAAGGGCGCCGGTTATGGCGCGGTGATGGTGGTGGCGATGCTCGACGCCGAGCACGCCGTACTGGTCGAGGAATATTGTGGCGGCACCGATGACTATCAGCTATCGCTGCCCAAGGGGCTGATCGAGCCGGGTGAAGACGTGCTGGTGGCGGCCAATCGCGAGCTCAAGGAGGAGGCGGGGTTCGGTGCGCATGAACTGGAGTACATCACCGAGCTGAGCCTTTCGCCCGGCTACATGAGCCAGAAGATCCAGGTGGTGCTGGCGCGCAATCTGTACGAGGAGCGCCTGCCTGGTGACGAGCCCGAGCCGATGCGGGTCGACCGCATCAGCCTGCGCGAGCTGTCCAGCCTGGCCCAGCATGAGCAGTTCAGTGAGGGCCGCGCCCTGGCCGCGCTTTATCTGGTACGCGACCTGCTCACCCAGCGCGGGGAGTATCGTCCGTGAACCATCCCTACGTTCCCCAGGTAATCGAACTGGTACGCGCTGCAGGCGCTGCGACCCTGCCGTACTGGCGTAGCGATGTGGCGGTGACGGAGAAGGCCGATGCCTCGCCGGTCACTGCCGCCGACCTGGCTGCTCACCATATCCTGCTCGATGGCCTGCAGGCGCTGGCGCCGGATGTGCCGGTGCTATCGGAGGAGGCCGCCGATATCCCGCTGGCCGAGCGCGCTGCCTGGACGCGCTGGTGGCTGGTCGATCCGCTCGATGGCACCAAGGAATTTATCGCCGGCTCCGAGGAGTTCACCGTCAATGTCGCGCTGGTCGAGCGTGGCCGCGTGGTCTTCGGTGTGGTGGGTATTCCCGCCAATGGCCGCTGCTATTACGGCGGCGCCGGTCTGGGCGCCTGGCGCAGCGAAGCGCCGGGTGAAGAGCAGTCGATCAGCGTGCGTGTGGCGCCGGCGCAGGGTTTTACTCTGGTGGCCAGCAAGCGCCATTCGAGTCCGGCGCAGGAAACCCTGCTTGCAGGCCTGGCTGAACGTTTCGGCGAGCCGGCGCTGGCCAATATCGGCAGTTCGCTGAAGTTCTGTCTGCTGGCCGAAGGCAATGCCGACTGCTACCCGCGCCTGGCGCCTACCTCGCAGTGGGACACCGCTGCGGCGCAGGGCGTGCTGGAAGGGGCGGGTGGCGAAGTGCTGAATCTGGCCGGCGAAGTGCTGACCTACGAGGCGCGCGAATCCTTTCTCAACCCCTCGTTTCTGGCCTTGCCGGCCGCCGCCGAGTGGCGTGGCGAGCTGATCGAGCTGGCGCGGACGTTGTAGGGCGGGTGCAACCCGCCACATCGGCCATGGCGGGTTGCACCCGCCCTACGGCTCAATCGAGCATATCGCTGTAGCGCTCGTCCTTCCTGAACACCAGTGGCTGGTCGAAGCCCGGCACCTTCACTTCTTCGGTGGTGATGGAGATCGCCTGGTCGTCGATCATGTCGTTGCCGAAGTTGTAGATGATGTCCAGCTTGCCCTGCAGAGCAAGTTGGTCATACGCGGCTGCGGCGGCGCGGGTGCCTTCACGGCGCGCCAGGTAGGCGTCGAAAGCGGCCTGGCCGTGGCGTTTGCGCAGCATGCGCTCGGCGACGTGCGGGGCCAGCACCAGGGCGCTGGCGTTGTTACCGCCGAAGCCCTTGGAGTTGATGAAGGCGACGTCCAGCGCCTGCTCACCCACCTTACGGTCCTCGGTGGACAGGCTCAGGTGATCCTGGTGCACGTCGCCAGCGACTGCGTCGATGGTCTTCAGGCCCGGCACGATGCCGTACTTGAAGGCACCGAGTGCGCCGATCACCTGGTCGCCGCTGGCGGTGGCCAAGGAGTGGCCAACGAAGGCCTTCACTGCAGTGACTGGCCATTGCTCGATGCCGAAGGCCGCCGCGACGCGGTCAAGGATTTCCGACTCGGTGACGCGGTTGGCCGGGGTGCTGGAGCCGTGGGCGTGGACGAAGCTGCGGCTGCGCACGGCATCGAGGCCGAGCAGTTGCACGGCGCTGGCCACGGCTTTGGCCACGGTCAGGTAATTGCCCGGGCCGGGGGCGGAAATGGATTTCTTGAAACCATCGGCATTGATGAACACGTCCGGCACCGCGCCGTGGATATCGGCACCCAGTTCCAGGGCCAGCTCATCGTCCATCAGCACCACGAACTGGCAGGCTTCGGCCAGGGTGAAGCCACAGTTGTCGCCGAACGGGCGGCTGGCGCGGCGGAAGTCCACCTCGCTCTTGCCTTCGATCTGGCGCAGGCCTTCCTCGGTGGCCAGTGCGCCCATGGCGCCGTAGCCCTCGATGCATTCCTGGTTGATCGGTGCTTCGCTGCTGCCGACGATGACCACGCGCGCCTTGCCTGAGGCGATCTGCTCGATGCCCTTCTGCAGGTTGTAGAGGAAGGTGGCGCAGGCACCGGTGATGCTGCCGGTGGTGCCGACGCTACCGAGCACGTAGGCGTTGATGAAGTCGGCCGGCATGGTGTTCAGGCCCAGGGCCAGCTGCTTGGCGGTGACGCGGCCGCCTTTTAGGCGCGACTGCATCATGCCGCCGAAGCCGTTCTCGTCGAGCTGGCTCATGATGCAGCTGGCGAATACGGCGATCTCGTCCGGGGCGACGTGCTGGACGATGCGCTGCCAGTCGATGCCCACCGAGCGCAGGGCGTCGGTGACGCCAACCACGGTCATGGCCAGGCCGCGCGGGTGAAAGCGTGCGTTGTACAGCTCGCTCGGCTCGAAGCCGGTGGGCAACTGGCCGGCGGATTTCACTGCCAGCGGGCGATAGCTGTCGACCTTGAATTCGCAGCTGTCGTGCAGGGTGACACGCACTTCATTGCCGTCGAGCTCTTCTACGGACCAGTTGGCCGGCAGTGGCTCGGGCAGTTGCTTGCGCTGGGTGATGAAGCTCAGATTGGCACCATTGGCGGGAGCGACGCCGATACTCTTCTGCCAGTGGGCGGCGTCCGGGTCCAGGTGCTGCTTCTCGATGCGGCGCACCAGAGTGCCGGCGAGAATGTCCTTGCCGTAGCGGCTTTCGATGTCGGCCAGGCTCAGCGGCTGGCCGTCCTGATCGCGGTACTGGCCGTCGACCACGCGTACCAGCTTCATCATCTGCGCCAGCCCGGCCAGGGTTTCCTGGCGTGCCTGGGGCTCGAGCGACTCCTGCACGGTACGACGGAAACCATGGTGGAAGGAGCTGCGCCCGGCTGCGTTGTAACCCCCAAAACCCACGATCACAGGTAAGCGCGACATAACTCAAAAGCTCCTGAACAAGGCCAGCGCGACGCCAGGCCGGCACCAGTGGGCGCGAGCGGGGTCATAGGGCGGTGGCATTTGGAAAATTTCGGCTGCCTAACCTGACGTGGATCATGACCGTCGAGTCACTCATTCGTCCAATGTCGTGGCAAGTGCGGCGCGTGTCGCGCTTGGGATGGGGCGTCATCAGGGGCTTAGGGTGCGCTTGGCGCACCCACGGATAACAAGCCCGCCAGATGGCGGGCTCGAAGGGCTCAGCCCTGATAGCTGATATGCCCGTCGACCAGCGTGTAGCGCACCGCGCCAGGCAGGCAGTGGCCGATGAACGGGCAGTTGCTGCCCTTGGAGTACCACTGCTCACCAGCGACGGTGGAGGCCTGCGCATCGAACAGCACGATATCGGCAGCGCCGCCGACGCTCAGCTTGCCGGCCGGCAGGCGCAATGCGTTGGCCGGGCCGCTGGACAGGCGCGCCAGCAGCGTCGGCAGATCGAGCAGGCCATCCTGCACCAGGCTCATGGCCAGCGGCAGCTGCAGTTGCACGCTGCTGATGCCCGGCTCGGTGGCGGCGAAGGGCGCCAGCTTGGCATCGCGCTCGTGCGGCTGGTGGTGGCTGGCGATAGCCGAGATCACTCCGGCTTTCACTGCCTCGCGCAAGCCGTCGCGGTCGGCACGCGAGCGCAGCGGTGGTTGCACGTGGTAGAGGCTGGAGAAGTCGATCAGCGCCTCATCGGTGAGGATCAGCTGATACAGGGCTACGTCAGCGGTCACCGGCAGGCCACGGGCCTGGGCGGCGGCGATCAACTCGGCGCCGCGGGCGCTGGTGATCTGGCTGAAGTGCGCGCGTACGCCGCTCTGTTCCACCAGCAGCAGATCGCGGGCCAGTGCTACGGTTTCGGCGGTTTCCGGGATGCCGGCCAGACCGAGGAAGCTGGCGGTCGGGCCTTCGTGGGCCAGGCCGCCTTCGGCCAGGTCGGCATCCTGCGAGTGGAAGATCACCTGCAGGTCGAAAGTGGCGGCGTATTCCAGCGCGCGGCGCAGGGTGCGGGCGCTGCGGAAGTTGTCCAGGCCGTTGCCGAAAGCCACGCAGCCGGCATCGCGCAGGGCGACCAGCTCGGCCAGCTGCTCGCCGGCCAGGCCCTTGCTCAGTGCGCCGATGGGGAAGACCTTGGTGTGTCCGGCTTCGCGGGCGCGATCGAGGATCAATTCGGCCACCGCCGGAGTGTCCAGCACCGGCTTGGTCAGCGGCGGGCAGCACAGGCTGGTGACGCCGCCTGCGGCTGCAGCCAGGGTTTCCGAGGCGATGCTGCCCTTGCGGCTGTAACCCGGTTCACGCAGAGCCACGGACAGGTCGACCAGGCCGGGCGCAGCGATCAGGCCCTGTGCGTCGAGCGTCTTGTCAGCAGTGAAACCGGCTGGCGCCTGGCCGGTGGCGACCAGCTTGGTTCCGTCGATATAGAGGTCGGTGACCTGATCCAGTCCGCTGGCCGGATCGATCACGCGGGCGCCGAGGATTGCGGTACGCATCAGTTGGCCTCCTCGGCGTTGAGTTGACGTTGGGCGTTCTGCCCGCTCATGGCCATGGACAGCACGGCCATGCGGATGGCGATGCCGTAGGTGACCTGGTTGAGGATTACTGACTGCGGGCCGTCGGCCACCGCCGACTCGATCTCCACGCCGCGGTTGATCGGGCCCGGGTGCATCACCAGGGCATCCGGCTTGGCCAGTTTCAGGCGCTGCTCGGTGAGGCCGAACAGGCGGTAGAACTCGCCCTCGCTGGGCAGCAGGCCGCCCTGCATGCGCTCGCGCTGCAGGCGTAGCATGATCACCACGTCGACGTCCTTGAGGCCTTCGTTGGCGTCGCTGAACACGCGCACGCCGTAACTTTCTTCCAGGCCGATGGGCAGCAGGGTCTTCGGCGCAATCACCCGGATATCCGGGCAGCCCAGGGTCTTCAGCGCCAGCATGTTCGAGCGTGCCACCCGCGAATGCAGGATATCGCCGACGATGGCCACCGAGAGGTTCTCGAAGTCGCCCTTGTGGCGGCGTATGGTGAGCATGTCGAGCATGCCCTGGGTCGGGTGCGCGTGGCGGCCGTCGCCACCATTGATGATCGCCAGGTTCGGGCACACGTGCTCGGCGATGAAGTGCGCGGCGCCGGAGTCGGCATGGCGCACGACGAAGATGTCGGCGGCCATGGCCTCGAGGTTGCGCAGGGTGTCGAACAGCGTCTCGCCCTTGCTGGTGGAACTGGTGGAGACGTTGAGGCTGATGACGTCCGCCGACAGGCGCTGGGCGGCCAGCTCGAAGGTGGTACGGGTGCGCGTGGAGTTCTCGAAGAACACGTTGCACACGGTCTTGCCGCGCAGCAGCGGGACTTTCTTCACTGCGCGTGCGCCGACTTCGAGAAAGGAGTCGGCGGTGTCGAGGATTTCGGTCAACAGCTCGCGGGGCAGGCCGTCGAGTGAGAGGAAGTGGCGCAGCTGACCTTGGTCGTTCAGCTGCAGCGGGCGCTTGGCGGCGAGTGGCGTCATCGCGGGGAGTCTCAGTTGGCGAGCGTCTGGAGTTCGAGGGTCAGCGGCGTGGGGCCGGACAATTTTACCCGCTCGTTGGCGGCCAGCGACAGGGTAGCGCCGACCACATCCGGGCGGATCGGCAACTCGCGGGCATTGAGGTCGAGCAGGCTGACCAGGGTCACGCTGGCCGGGCGGCCGTAGTCGAACAGTTCGTTCAATGCGGCGCGGATGGTGCGCCCGCTCATCAGCACGTCGTCGATCAGCACCAGGTGCTGGCCTTCGATCTCGAACGGCAGCTCGGACGGCTGCACCTGCGGGTGCAGGCCGTTCTGGGTGAAATCGTCGCGGTAGAAGGACACATCGAGCACACCCAATGCGTCATCACGGCCCAGCGCCTGCAACAGGGCCTGGGCGACCCAGACGCCGCCAGTGCGGATGCCTATGAAGCGTGGCTCGCTGATCTGGCGCTGGTTGAGGTGCTGAGTCAGGGCACTGGCCATGGCTGGCAGCAGGTCGTTGGGGTTGGGTAGCATGGCGAAACTCCTTGGTGCGGGCCGACTCGCTCAGCCCGTGCAGTTTTCCTCTAGCCAGCCCTGCAGCAACAAGGCTGCAGCAATGGCATCGACGGGGCGCTCGCGGTAGCCGCCACTCTGGCCTTCGCGCAGGCGCTGGCCCTTGGCCTCGAAGGTGGTCAGGCGTTCGTCGTGGGTATAGGCCGGCAGGTTGAAGCGGCCGTTGAGGCGTCGGGCGAACTTCTCGGCGCGGGCGCTCATCTCGCTGGGCGTGCCGTCCATGTTCAGCGGCAGACCGACTACCACGGCGTCCGGCTGCCATTCCTTGATCAGCGCTTCGACACGGCTCCAGTCCGGCACGCCGTTCTGCGCCTTGAGCACACACAACTCACGAGCCTGGCCGGTGATCACCTGGCCGACGGCGACGCCGATCTGCTTGGTGCCATAGTCGAAGCCCAGCAGCAGGCGCAGTGGCTTGTCGCTCATCAGGCGTGCCCGGCCTGCGAGGTGAGCAGGCTAAGGTTGACCCCCAGGCGCGCGGCGGCGGCGTTCAGGCGCTGATCGTAAGGCAGGTCGAAGAGGATGGTGCTGTCGGCAGGGCAGGTCAGCCAGGCGTTGTCGGCCAGCTCCGCCTCCAGTTGCCCGGCTTCCCAGCCGGCATAGCCGAGGGTGATCAGGTACTTGTCCGGGCCCGTACCATCGGCGATGGCGAACAGTACGTCCTGTGACGTGGACAGGCCCAGTTCACCCAGCTCCAGGGTTGCCTGGAACTGCGGGCCGGCGGGGTGCAGGACGAAACCACGGTCGGTCTGCACCGGGCCGCCGGCGAAGATAGGCAGGCTGTGGCACAGCGCTGCGGGCTCTTCGTCAGGACGCAATTGTTCGAGCACGTCGGCCAGATTGAGGCCGTTGGGTTTGTTGATCACCAGGCCCATCGCCCCCTGCTCGTTGTGCTCGACCAGGTAGGTGACGGTTTGCGCGAAGTTCGGATCGGCCATGTGCGGCATGGCGATCAGGAAGTGATGCTTGAGCGAGATGGGGGCTGAGGTCTTCATGGCGGCTAGTTTCGGCTTTAAGGCGCCGGGCTTCAAGCTGTAGGGCGGGCCCAGGAGCGCTGCGAACAGTCCGCCGCTCTTCGGCGCCTCACAAATACCCCTGGCGTAGTGCTGCTTCCGAGCTGCCATCGCACTGCTACGTCCTGCTGCGCTTGCGCTCGTCCGTAGCCCGGATGAAATCCGGGAATTTCAGTACCGCTCCCGGATTTCATCCGGGCTACGGTAAACAAGCGACGTTGCCGGGCTAGTTGCTCGACAGCCGATCGCCGCGCTCGAAGCGCCAGGTGCGGATGATTTCCAGGCGGTCGATATCGGCCAGATCGCCGGTGAAGGGCGCATAGGGTGCGGCCAGGCGCACGATGCGTTGCGCGGCCTGGTCGAGCACGGGCTGGCCAGAGGACTCCAGTACCTGAACTTCATACAGCGAGCCATCGCGGTTGATCGACACCAGCAGGCGCAGGCTGCCATAGATACGCTGGCGGCGGGCATCATCGGGGTAGTTGAGGTTGCCGATGCGCTCGACCTTCTTGCGCCACTCGTCCTTGTACCAGGCACCCTTGTCGCGCATGGTCGAGGCGGCGTTGAGGCGGTGGATCTTCGGGCGCTTGGCGTAGGCCTGAACTTCCTGCGCCAGTTCGGCTTCCAGGCTGGCGATTTCCGCCGAGAGCTGGGCGGAGTCGAATACCGGTGCCGGGCGCGTTTCCGGAACCGGTTTGGCTTCCTCGCGTTTGACCGGCGTCTTCTGCTGCTGCGGTGCGCGCGTGGCGACGGCAGCCTTGGGCGCCTCCTGCCTGGTGGCGGGTTGCTGCGGCGTTGCCGGCGGCGTCACCTTGCGCACCTCGCTGTCCTGGAAGGGCGCCTGCTCGGTGGTCTTTGGTGCGGCGGCATGTTCCAGCGTGCCGCTGCCTTGCTGGTTGTCCTGGGCGAGGAAGTCCGCCTCCTTGGGCTTCTCTTCGCTCTTGAAGGTGGACAGGGTGATTTCCAGCGTCTTGCTGATCTCTGGTGGCGATTCCAGGGTGAAACCGACGCCCAGAATCAATGCCACATGCAGGGCTGCGGCGAGAAACAGGGTGAACCCCAGGCGATCCGCCGGTCGGACGGCGGCGGAGGAGATGGAGGGTGGGGTAGCGGCTGCGTTCATCGCGTATCGGGTCTGCGTTCGAATGGGGCGCAGTCTGCCGGGTAGCGGTGGGCGCCTGCAAGTTGCAGGCGCCAGGCTGCCACCTGCGTCAAGCTTTTAACCCGCGCTTGTTGGCAATGCAGTCCATCAGGTGCTCGCCGATGCGGGTGTCGAAGGCGGCATCGATCTCGCGGATGCAGGTCGGGCTGGTGACGTTGATTTCCGTCAGATGATCGCCGATCACGTCGAGACCGACGAAGATGAGCCCCTTTTCGCGTAGGGTGGGGCCTACTGCTGCAGCGATCTCGCGGTCGCGCTCGGTCAGCGGTCTGGCCTCGCCGCGTCCCCCGGCAGCCAGGTTGCCGCGGGTTTCACCGGCAGCCGGAATGCGTGCCAGGCAATAAGGTACCGGTTCGCCGTCTATCATCAGAATACGCTTGTCACCGTCCTTGATTGCCGGCAGGTAGGCCTGCGCCATGATCTGCTGCTTTCCGTGCAGGGTCAGGGCTTCCAGAATCACCGAGAGATTGGGGTCGCCTTCACGATGGCGAAATATCTGCGATCCGCCCATGCCATCAAGGGGTTTGAGAATGATGTCACGGTGCTCATCGGCAAACTGGCGCACAATATCGGGGCGCCGACTGACCAGGGTCGGTGGTGTGTATTGGGGAAACTGGGTGGCGAAGAACTTTTCATTGCAGTCGCGCAGGCTCTGCGGCCGATTGACCACCAGTACGCCGTCGCGCTCCGCCTGCTCGAGCAGGTAGGTGGAGTAGACGAACTCGTTATCGAAGGGCGGGTCCTTGCGCATCAGGATCACATCCAGCTCGGCGAGTGGTGTGTCCTGTTCCATGCCAAGGGTGAACCAGCGCTGCGGATCGTTGAACACTTCCAGCGGGCGCAGACGGGCGCGAGCCTGGCCGCGAGCCTGGTACAGATCCTGCTGCTCCATGTAGAACAGCGACCAGCCGCGTGCTTGAGCGGCCAGCAACATGGCCAGCGAGCTGTCCTTCTTGAAGGAAATGCTGGCAATCGGATCCATGACGATCCCGAGACGAAGGCTCATGGGGGTAACTCTCCGTGAGAATGAGGTAGGGGCCGGGTAGGCCATGCCATAAGAGGTTGTCAGGGTGGCGTCGGCCGTGGCCTTGGTCAAGGGGCTGGTGCCGTCCCGGCGGCCTTATAGATTGCATCTGGAGAGTGTGCTAAAAAGGCCCGACGATTGGGTCAAGCCCCATCGAAGACTGGGCCTCAGGCATACTGATAACGCGAATATAACGACTCACCGAGGCGATGGTAGGGCGAACATGGAACAGCATTCCGAGGGTTTGAAAGTGATGGTGATCGACGATTCGAAAACGATTCGTCGCACCGCCGAAACTCTGCTGAAAAAAGTGGGTTGTGACGTCATCACCGCGGTCGATGGCTTCGATGCCCTGGCCAAGATTGCCGACACTCACCCCAGCATCATCTTTGTCGACATCATGATGCCGCGTCTCGACGGGTATCAGACCTGTGCCCTGATCAAGAACAACAGTGCCTTCAAATCCACCCCTGTGATCATGCTGTCCTCCAAGGATGGCCTGTTCGACAAGGCCAAGGGCCGCATCGTCGGCTCCGATCAATACCTGACCAAGCCCTTCAGCAAGGAAGAGCTGCTCGGTGCGATCAAAACCCACGTGCCTGACTTCACCCCGGTGGAACAAGCCTCCTGACGTACCGGCCTCACGGCCCCTGCGTCTCTTCTGCATTGGGAAACACCATGGCTCGAATTCTGATTGTTGATGACTCCCCGACCGAGATGTACAAGCTGACCGCCATGCTGGAAAAGCACGGCCATCAGGTATTGAAAGCGGAAAACGGCGCCGATGGCGTTGCGCTGGCCCGCCAGGAGAAGCCGGACGCTGTCCTGATGGACATCGTCATGCCCGGCCTCAATGGTTTCCAGGCGACTCGTCAACTGACCAAGGACGCCGAAACCAGCCATATCCCGGTGATCATCGTCACCACCAAGGATCAGGAAACCGACAAGGTCTGGGGCAAGCGCCAGGGCGCCAAGGATTACCTGACCAAGCCGGTCGACGAAGACACCCTGCTGAAAACTCTCAATGCGGTACTGGCCGGCTGATGCCGTGCCGTCCGCGTATTGAATAAGAAGAAGGCCACGGCTGGCATGTCGGACGCACAGACTCCTTACCAGATCCTCCTCGAGATCGACCAGCGTTGCCGAGCCCTGGCGGCCGGCCTGCCGTCGCAACAGGCGGCGGTGCAGACCTGGAGCGGTATCGGCTTTCGCATGGGCGAGCGATTCTTCGTCGCGCCGATGGGAGAGGTGGGAGAAGTGCTGCACGAGCCGCGCTACACCCTGCTGCCGGGTGTGAAAGGTTGGGTCAAAGGGGTGGCCAACGTGCGTGGCCGCCTGTTGCCGATCATGGATCTGTGCGGGTTCTTCGGTAATGAACTGTCGCCGCTGCGCAAGCTGCGGCGAGTGCTGGTGGTCGATCACCAGGAAATCTTCGCCGGCCTGACGGTCGACGAAGTCTTCGGTATGCAGCACTTCCCCGTGGATGCCTACTCAGAACAACTGCCGCCTCTCGAGGCGAGCATTGCGCCGTTCATCCACGGTGTATTTCAACGTGAGCAGCCCTGGCTGGTGTTCAGCCCTCATGCGCTGACGGCCGATCAGGGCTTTCTCGACGTTGCTTATTGACAGGCCGTGTTAACGGCGCAGGCGATTTGAAAGCCTGCAGATTTTCGGTTGGGTCGGTTCTTCCGGCTCTTTGGCTTTACATGGGAACCCTAGTGCGGTCGGTCCAGGCGGGGGCCAGATAATGAAAAAACTCAATGCAGGCAATTTGTTGGCGGGGGCACGCAGCAGTACGCTGATCGCAGCGCTGTTCGTCGTGCTTATCGTTTCCATCGTGCTGTTGTTCGCGAACTTCGCCTACATCAACACCCAGTCCGGCTACGATACCGAGTACATCAGTCACTCCGGTGAGCTGCGCGTACTGTCTCAGCGTATCGCCAAGGATGCTACGGAGGCTGCGGCCGGTACCGCCGCTGCCTTCGGTTTGTTGCGCGAGGCGCGTAACGACTTCCAGCAGCGCTGGGGTTATCTGACCGATGGCGATGCCAGCACCGGCCTGCCGCCGGCGCCGGCAGCCGTGCAGGCGCAGATGGCTGCGGTGCAGCAGGACTGGGATGCGCTGCGGCAGAACACCGACGCCATTCTCGCCAGCGAGCAGACCGTATTGTCGCTGCACCAGGTAGCCGCCACCCTGGCGGAAACCATTCCGCAGCTGCAGGTCGAGTACGAGGAAGTGGTCGACATCCTGCTGGAAAGCGGTGCGCCGGCAGCCCAGGTTTCCGTGGCCCAGCGTCAGTCGCTGCTTGCCGAACGTATCCTCGGCTCGGTGAACAAGGTACTGGCCGGTGACGAAGACTCGGTTCAGGCCGCCGACATGTTCGGTCGTGACGCCAGCCTGTTCGGCCGTGTACTGGCAGCGATGCTCGAAGGCAACGCGGCGATGGAAATCACCCAGGTGACCGACGAGGAAGCCCTCGAGCGTCTGGCGGAGATTTCCGAGCTGTTCGAATTCGTATCCGGTTCGGTGGACGAGATCCTCGAAACCTCGCCGGAGCTGTTCCAGGTGCGTGAGTCGGCGAACTCCATCTTCACCGTGTCGCAGACCCTGCTGGAGAAGGCTTCCGCTCTGGCCGGCGGTTTCGAAGACCTTGCCGACGGTCGTGCCGTCAACACCCTGATCGGCTATGTGCTGGGCGCCCTGGCGCTGGGTTCGATCATCCTTATCGGTCTGGTGATGGTTCGTGAAACCAGCCGCCGTCTGGCCGAAACCGCCGAGAAGAACGAACGTAACCAGGCGGCGATTCTGCGTCTGCTCGACGAAATCGCCGACCTCGCCGACGGTGACCTGACCGTGGCCGCGACGGTAACCGAAGACTTCACCGGTGCCATCGCTGACTCCATCAACTACTCCATCGACCAGCTGCGTGACCTGGTAGCCACCATCAACCTGACCGCCGTTCAGGTAGCCGGTGCGGCCCAGGAAACCCAGGCCACGGCGATGCACCTGGCCGAAGCATCCGAGCACCAGGCGCAGGAAATCGCCGGTGCCTCCGCGGCGATCAACGAAATGGCCGTGTCGATTGACCAGGTATCGGCGAACGCCTCGGAATCCTCCGCGGTAGCGGAACGTTCCGTAGCCATCGCCAACAAGGGCAACGAAGTCGTACACAACACCATCACCGGCATGGATAACATCCGTGAGCAGATCCAGGACACCTCGAAGCGGATCAAACGCCTCGGTGAATCGTCCCAGGAGATCGGTGACATCGTTAGCCTGATTAACGACATTGCCGACCAGACCAACATCCTCGCACTGAACGCCGCGATCCAGGCGTCCATGGCCGGTGATGCGGGCCGCGGCTTCGCCGTGGTAGCGGACGAGGTACAACGCCTCGCAGAACGTTCCTCGGCGGCGACCAAGCAGATCGAGGCGCTGGTAAAAACCATTCAGACCGACACCAACGAAGCCGTTATCTCCATGGAGCAGACGACTTCCGAAGTGGTGCGCGGTGCCCGCCTGGCGCAGGACGCCGGTGTGGCACTGGAAGAGATCGAGAAGGTATCGAAGACCCTCGCGGCGCTCATCCAGAACATTTCCAACGCCGCCCGTCAGCAGGCCTCTTCGGCCGGCCACATTTCCAACACCATGAACGTGATCCAGGAGATCACCTCGCAGACGTCCTCGGGTACCACCGCCACCGCCAAGAGCATTGGTAACCTGGCCAAGATGGCCAG
>JAEYXX010000024.1 GCA_023431055.1 Pseudomonadota bacterium | reverse complement strand
ATCCGTGGCGAGAAGTCCAGCGAAGTGGCCGTGGCCACCACCGTTGCCTACGCCAAGAAGATGGGCAAGAACCCGATCGTGGTCAACGATTGCCCGGGCTTTTTGGTCAACCGCGTACTGTTCCCGTACTTCGGCGGCTTCTCCAAGCTGCTGGGCTTTGGCGTCGACTTCGTGCGCATCGACAAGGTGATGGAGAAGTTCGGCTGGCCCATGGGCCCGGCTTACCTCTCCGACGTGGTCGGCATCGACACTGGCCACCACGGCCGTGACGTGATGGCCGAAGGCTTCCCGGATCGTATGGCTGTCGAAGGCAAGACTGCCGTCGACGTGATGTACGACGCCAATCGCCTGGGTCAGAAGAACGGCAAGGGTTTCTATGCCTACGAGACCGACAAGCGCGGCAAGCCGAAGAAGGTCACCGACCCGGCTGCTTACGAGCTGCTCAAGTCCATCGTGGTCGAAGAGCGTGAAGTCACCGACGAGGACATCATCAACTTCATGATGATCCCGCTGTGCATGGAAACCGTTCGTTGCCTGGAAGACGGCATCGTCGACACCGCAGCCGAGGCCGACATGGGCCTGATCTACGGTATCGGCTTCCCTCCCTTCCGTGGCGGTGCGCTGCGCTACATCGATTCCATCGGTGTTGCTGAATTCGTCGCCCTGGCTGACAAGTATGCCGAGCTGGGCGCCCTGTACCACCCGACCGCAAAACTTCGCGAAATGGCCGCCAAGGGCCAGAAGTTCTTCGGTTAATCGTGCAGCGAACAGAGCGAGAGTAGAAATATGAGCCTGAATCCTAGAGATGCAGTGATCGTCGACTTCGGTCGTACCCCGATGGGTCGTTCCAAGGGCGGCATGCACCGCAATACCCGCGCCGAGACCATGTCCGCGCACCTGATCAGCAAAGTGCTGGAGCGCAATTCCAAGATCGACCCGGCTGAAGTCGAGGACGTGATCTGGGGCTGCGTCAACCAGACCCTGGAGCAGGGCTGGAACATCGCGCGCATGGCGTCGCTGATGACCCAGATCCCGCACACCAGTGCCGGCCAGACCGTCAGCCGCCTGTGCGGCTCGTCGATGAGCGCCCTGCACACTGCCGTGCAGGCGATCCAGACCGGCAACGGCGACGTGTTCGTCGTCGGCGGTGTGGAGCACATGGGCCACGTCGGCATGATGCACGGTGTCGACCCGAACCCGCACCTGTCGCTGTACGCTGCCAAGGCGTCCGGCATGATGGGCCTGACCGCCGAGATGCTGGGCAAGATGCACGGCATCAGCCGCGAGCAGCAGGACGCCTTCGGTGAGCGTTCGCACCGTCTGGCGCACAAGGCCACCGTCGAAGGCAAGTTCAAGGATGAAATCATCCCGATGCAAGGCTTTGATGAGAACGGTTTCCTGAAGATGTACGACTTCGACGAAACCATTCGTCCGGAAACCACCCTGGAAAGCCTGGCTGCGCTGAAGCCTGCGTTCAATCCGAAAGGTGGCACCGTGACTGCAGGCACTTCCTCGCAGATCACCGACGGCGCTTCCTGCATGATCGTCATGAGCGCCCAGCGTGCCCAGGACCTGGGCATCCAGCCGATGGCCGTGGTTCGCGCCATGGCCGTTGCCGGTGTCGATCCGGCGATCATGGGCTATGGCCCGGTGCCGTCCACTCAGAAGGCGCTCAAGCGCGCCGGCCTGAGCATGGCCGACATCGATTTCGTCGAGCTCAACGAAGCTTTCGCCGCACAGGCCCTGCCGGTGCTGAAGGATCTGAAGCTGCTCGACAAGATGGAAGAGAAGGTCAACCTGCACGGCGGCGCGATCGCCCTGGGTCACCCCTTCGGTTGTTCCGGTGCCCGTATCTCCGGTACCCTGCTCAATGTCATGAAACAGAACGGCGGCACCTTTGGTGTCTCCACCATGTGTGTGGGCCTTGGCCAAGGCATCACCACCGTCTTCGAGCGCGTTTAAGCGCCAGCGGACAGAAACCGGGGCCTAGTGCCCCGGTTTTGCTTTTTACGGCTTTTTATATCGGGAACCGCTCATGCAGTTGCAGCCAGGACTCTATCGCCACTACAAAGGCCCGCACTACCGTGTATTCGGCGTGGCACGCCATTCCGAGAATGAGGAAGAGGTGGTGGTCTATCAGGCGTTATACGGCGAGTTTGGCCTGTGGGTCAGGCCGCTCGGCATGTTCTGTGAAGAGATCGAGGTGGACGGCAAGCGCGTTCCACGCTTTGCTTTGATTCAGGCCGAAGTCAGCCCTATCGGCGCTTCGCAAGCCTGACTGTGCAACCCCCGCGCTTGACCTTCGCTTGGTCGCCACTATATATAGCGGGGCCTCAAGGCTCCCTGCCTTCATTTCGCAATTCAGGAATTTTCTGATCCATGGGCAAATCGCTGGTCATCGTGGAATCCCCGGCCAAGGCCAAGACCATCAACAAGTACCTGGGCAGCCAGTACGTGGTGAAGTCGAGCATCGGCCACATCCGTGACCTGCCTACCAGTGGCTCGGCAAGCGCCACCAAGGAGCCTGCCAAGCGTGGCAAGGCTGCCGCCGGTGAAGCGCCTGCGCTGTCGCCCAAGGAAAAGGCCAAACGCCAGCTGTTCGCGCGCATGGGCGTCGACCCCGAGCACGGCTGGAAGGCCAAGTACGAGATCCTGCCCGGCAAGGAAAAGGTGATCGAGGAACTGCGCCGCCTGGCCAAGGATGCCGACACCATCTATCTCGCAACCGACTTGGACCGCGAAGGGGAAGCCATCGCCTGGCACCTGCGCGAGTCCATCGGTGGCGATGACAGCCGCTACAAGCGTGTGGTGTTCAACGAGATCACCAAGAAGGCGATCCAGGAGGCCTTCTCCAAGCCCGGCGAGCTGGATATCAACCGCGTCAACGCCCAGCAGGCGCGACGCTTCCTCGATCGCGTGGTGGGCTACATGGTCTCGCCGCTGCTGTGGGCCAAGATCGCCCGCGGCCTGTCCGCCGGACGCGTGCAGTCGGTGGCGGTGAAGCTGGTGGTGGAGCGCGAGAAGGAAATCCGCGCCTTCGTCCCGGAAGAATACTGGGAAGTGCATGCCGATCTCGGCACCGCGAAGAACGCCAAGGTGCGTTTCGAGGTGGTGCGCGAGAATGGCGCGGCCTTCAAACCGGTCAATGAAGCGCAGGCCATGGCCGCGCTGGAGAAGCTCAAGGCCTCCAGCTACAGCGTGGTCAAGCGCGAAGACCGCCCGACCAGCAGCAAGCCGTCGGCGCCTTTCATTACCTCCACCCTGCAGCAGGCGGCGAGCAACCGCCTGGGCTTCGGCGTGAAGAAGACCATGATGATGGCTCAGCGTCTCTACGAGGCCGGCTACATCACCTATATGCGTACCGACTCGACCAACCTGTCCAACGACGCGGTGGAGATGGTGCGCGGCTTCATCGGTAGCGAGTACGGTGACAAGTACCTGCCGGGCAAGCCCAACCTGTATTCGAGCAAGGAAGGCGCCCAGGAAGCGCACGAAGCGATTCGTCCGTCCGACGTCAACCTGCGCCCGACCCAGCTGTCCGGCATGGAACGTGAAGCCGAGCGCCTGTACGACCTGATCTGGCGCCAGTTCGTGGCGTGCCAGATGCCACCGGCCGAGTACCTGTCCACCAGCGTCACCGTGGCTGCCGGCGATTTCGAGCTGCGTGCCAAGGGCCGCATCCTCAAGTTCGACGGTTACACCCGTGTGCTGCCGCAACAGAGCAAACCGGGCGAGGACGATGTCCTGCCGGAAATGAAGGAAGGCGAGGGGCTCAAGCTGATCCAGCTCGACCCCAGCCAGCACTTCACCAAGCCGCCGGCGCGCTACTCCGAAGCCAGCCTGGTCAAGGAACTGGAAAAGCGCGGTATCGGTCGCCCGTCCACCTACGCGGCGATCATTTCCACCATTCAGGATCGTGGCTACGTGACGGTGCACAATCGCCGTTTCTATGCCGAGAAGATGGGTGACATCGTCACCGAGCGTCTCGACGAGAGCTTCGCCAACCTGATGGATTACAGCTTCACCGCCACCATGGAAGAGCATCTCGACGATGTGGCCCAGGGTGAGCGCGAGTGGAAGAACCTGCTCGACGAATTCTACGGCGACTTCAAGAAGAAGCTCGAAGCGGCCGAAGCAGGCGAGGGCGGCATGCGCGCCAACCAGCCGACCCTGACCGATATTCCCTGCCGCGAGTGCGGCCGGCCGATGATGATTCGTACCGCCTCCACCGGCGTGTTCCTCGGCTGCTCCGGCTATGCGCTGCCGCCGAAGGAGCGCTGCAAGGCCACCATCAATCTGGTGCCGGGCGACGAGATCGCCGCCGACGACGAGGGTGAATCCGAGTCCCGCGTGCTGCTGGGCAAGCACCGCTGCCCGATCTGCGCTACCGCCATGGATGCCTACCTGCTGGATGAAACCCGCAAGTTGCACATCTGCGGCAATAACCCGGACTGCACCGGCTACGAGATCGAGCAGGGCCAGTACCGCATCAAGGGCTATGAAGGGCCGAGCTTGGAGTGCGACAAGTGCGGCAGCCAGATGCAGCTCAAGACCGGCCGTTTCGGCAAGTTCTTTGGTTGCACCAATGCCAGCTGCAAGAACACCCGCAAGTTGCTCAAGAACGGTGAAGCGGCGCCGCCGAAGATGGACAAGGTGGAGATGCCCGAGCTCAAGTGCGAGAAGGTCGATGACACCTACGTGCTGCGCGACGGCGCATCGGGCCTGTTCCTCGCTGCCAGCCAGTTCCCCAAGAACCGCGAGACGCGTGCGCCATTGGTGCTGGAAATCGTCCCGCACAAGCACGAGATCGATCCGAAGTACCACTTCCTTTGCGACGCTCCGCAGAAGGATCCGGATGGTCGTCCGGCGGTGATCCGCTACAGCCGCAAGACCAAGGAGCAGTACGTGCAGTCCGAGGTGGACGGCAAGCCGACTGGCTGGCGTGCGTTCTACGATGGTGGCAAGTGGAAGATCGAGGACAAGCGCTAGCGTTTGGTCGCGATCTGCCGCGCTTCGGCCTGGCGTCGTAATCGCGGCGCCCTGAATGCCTGACGAGATGCGCGTTTGGCTACTGGCCGAAGCGCGTAACATGAGTCGATCTGCTGTGGAGGTCGCCGTAATGGCCAAAGAAATCTACACCCGTACCAATCAGAAGATCTTCTTCGCCGGTATTGCCCTGGATAACTGGCGCAAGGCCGAGGCCTCCTCTGCGTTCAACGTTCAGGCGCTGGCGCAGGCCGAGCGCGAGGCCGCACTGTTTCACCTTTACGGCGGCCTGCTCGGGTTGTGTCACGAGATCGCTGGCTACTACCGCATGAGCGACGCGGCGCCTTCGCGTGTCGAGGCTTTCGTTCAGCAGGGGGTGCTCGAGGGCGCGCCCAGCCCTGAGCTGGCTGAACTGGTGGAACTGGCGCAGCAGCGCGAAACCTGGCTGGCCGGGTTGCTGGCTGCCTATGCCGAGCTGTTCCAGCCGCCGCGCGAGGAGCGCAAGGCCAAGGTCGATCCGTCCATGCCGTTGATCACGGCCGTCAGCGTCGGTGAAGAGCCGGTGGAACTGAGCCTCGATGATGTCGATGCCTGGCGGCAGCAGCTCAAGGCTCTGGTATTGCGTTTCCGTGAAGGTCTCAGCGAGTGCTGATGGCGTTTTACTGGACCAGCGGGCTGGGGATGACTCCGGCTGACTGTTACAATGTCGTGTTTTTGCACAGAGACTGAGCCATGCCTACATCCTTTCTGGAAATCGTCGAACTGCCCGATGGGCGTATCGCCTTGCGTCGCGCAGAGGATGAAGAGGCACTGGT
This sequence comes from Pseudomonadota bacterium, assembly GCA_023431055.1. GTDB lineage: Bacteria > Pseudomonadota > Gammaproteobacteria > Pseudomonadales > Pseudomonadaceae > Aquipseudomonas. The sequence continues at coordinate 14,566 of JAEYXX010000024.1, read as the reverse complement.
GACCTTGGACTTCTCTGCTGATGCCAAGGCTTTCCTGCAGGGGCAGCACATCGAGGTGGCCAAGGCCATGCTCAATGTCGGCGTGCAGATGGCCGGTCGAATGGCCGAGGGTGATTTCAGCAGCGAAGAAGAGGAAGGGCCGAGAGTCCTGCATTGAAGGATCAGCCGCAGGCTGCAGGCCACAAGCTGCAGGCAAGAACGAAAAGCCCCTCGAATATGAGGGGCTTTTTATTGGGGCGCGTTTGTGAACCAAGTTATTGACGAATCGTCGTCCGGCCGGACGCTTCTGTAGCCTGTAGCCTGTAGCCTGTAGCCTGTAGCCTGTAGCCTGTAGCCTGTAGCCTGTAGCCTGTTCAACCCAGACTGATATTGAGACTTTGCGCTCCACCGCTAACGGCGGCCTGTGCAAGGCGTTGGCGAGTGCTGCGTTCGACCGGGTGTAGCCAACTGATGACGGTATGGCTGCGGCCTAGTTTGAGTGCTTCCTCGGCCAGCTCCAGGGCGCTTTGCCCGTGCCGCGGTTGCAGCAGCAAGATACGTTCGCGGTTTAGCCCGGCATCGCGTAGCCAGCTTTGCGTGAGGCTGGCAGGTGGCGCCACCAGGGTCAGCCAACGTGCGTCCTGGTTCTGGCTCAGCTCGCGCAGGATCGGTGCCAGCAAGTGCAGGCAGTGGCCGGCAGCGCCGCGCAGAGCCAATTCGCTGAAAGCCTGATCATCCTCGCTGTGGGCGATGCCATCGGCAATCAATGGCTCGCTCGACGCGCCAGCAAGGAAGGCGTCGAAAAGTGGGAGTTGTGGGCGCTCGAACGACTGCTGCACTTGCATGGCGTTTCCTCAGCGGCGGATTACACCGACACTCAAACCTTCGATGACCAGATCCTGATGTTCCAGATCCACTTCGATCGGGGCGAACTCAGGGTTCTCGGCGATCAGCCAGACCTTGTTGCCCTCGCGCTTGAAGCGCTTGACCGTCACTTCATCGTCGATACGCGCGACGACGATCTGGCCGTTGCGTGCTTCGCGGGTGGTGTGTACGGCGAGCAGATCACCATCGAAAATACCGATGTCCTTCATGCTCATGCCGCGTACGCGCAGCAGATAGTCGGCCTTGGGCTGAAAGAACGCCGGGTTGATCTGGCAGGATTCCTCGACATGTTGCTGTGCAAGGATGGGGGCGCCGGCTGCGACGCGGCCGATTACCGGCAGGCCTTCATCCTCGTTCGCCGCGCCAGCTTCGAAACCGGGAATGCGAATGCCGCGCGACGCGCCGGGGGTCATCTCGATGGCGCCCTTGCGGGCAAGTGCCTTGAGATGCTCTTCTGCCGCGTTGGGTGATTTGAACCCCAGTTCCTGGGCTATTTCCGCGCGGGTGGGTGGGTAGCCGTTGTCTTCCAGGCAGCGTTTGATGAAGGCGAGAATCTCGGCTTGGCGTGGCGTCAGTTTCAGCATGGCTGGGCTCTGTCTTTTTATACAGTGACTGGAATTATATACAGTAATGGCGGCTTGGCAATGCTCTATTTGCAGGTGGCGGCTTTTGGCTTGTTACCCGCTTTGGCTAATCTGCGTCTCTGCTTGTTGTAAGCTGTGACCCGCCGGACAAAAGACGGCCGATGCGGCTTGACAATGGAGTGGGCTGAAACGTATGTTTCAAACAAGTGTTTGTCAGGTGATAGCTCATGGCTCAGTCGGAAACCGTTGAACGCATTCTCGATGCTGCGGAACAGCTGTTCGCGGAAAAAGGCTTCGCCGAGACTTCGCTGCGTCTGATCACCAGCAAGGCCGGGGTCAACCTGGCAGCCGTCAATTATCACTTCGGTTCCAAGAAGGCGCTGATCCAGGCGGTCTTCTCGCGTTTCCTTGGGCCATTCTGCGCCAGCCTGGAAAAGGAACTCGATCGCCGTCAGGCCAAATCCGACACCCAGGTTTCTCTGGAGGAGTTGCTCGAGCTGCTGGTCGAGCAAGCGCTGGCGGTGAAGCCGCGCAGTGGCAACGATCTGTCCATCTTCATGCGCTTGCTGGGTCTGGCCTTCAGTCAGAGTCAGGGGCACCTGCGCAAGTACCTCGAAGAGGTGTATGGCAAGGTTTTCCGCCGTTACATGCTGCTGGTACACGACGCCGCGCCGCGTATTCCTCCGCTTGAGCTGTTCTGGCGCGTGCACTTCATGCTCGGCGCTGCAGCATTCAGCATGTCCGGCATCAAGGCTCTGCGTGCGATGTCCGAAACCGATTTTGGCGTCAACACCTCGATCGAGCAGGTGATGCGCATGATGGTGCCGTTCCTGGCCGCCGGCATGCGTTCGGAAACCGGCATCAACGATCCGGTGCTGGCCAGTGCGCAGCTCAAGCCGCGTAGCAAGACGCCGAGCGCTGCCGCCAAGGTCTGAGCGGTCTTCAGGTGGGCTTGGCTTCGCCCTTCGGCTAAGCTAGCGGCCCATGTCCGATCTCGATTTACTCCACATCTCCATTGCCGACCAGATGCTCTACGGCTTCAGTGCCGGGCAACTTGTGCTGCGCTTGTCCGTATCCACCGCACGTAACGGCGCGGGCGAGCGCAATGGCTCGGGTTGCACCCCGCGTGGACTGCATCAGGTACGCGCAAAGGTCGGCGCCGGTTTGCCGCTGGCTGCGGTGCTGCGCGGCCGTCGTTGGACAGGCGAGCTGTGGTCGCCGCAGCTGCACGAGCAGTTCCCCGGTCGTGACTGGATTCTCACCCGCATTCTCTGGTTAAGCGGTCTCGAGCCGGGGCGTAACCGCATGGGAGAAGTGGATACCTTCCGTCGCTATATCTACCTGCATGGCACGCCGGATACGGAACCCATGGGCGAGCCGTTGTCCCATGGCTGCATTCGTTTGCGTAACGCCGACATGCTGGCGCTCTTTGATCGCGTGCCGCTGAACTGCAAGGTACGCATCGGCGAGGCGTCGTGCCCGCAGTGGGCTGCAAACCAGGATTTCAAATAAGGAATACGTTCATGCAAGGCTCTTTGATGATGGATATCGCCGGTACCTGGCTGACTGCCGAGGATCGCCAGATGCTGCGCCAGCCCGAGGTGGGTGGTCTGATCATTTTTGCCCGCAACATCGAATCGCCGCGCCAGGTGCGCGAGCTATGCCAGAGCATTCGCGCCGTGCGGCCGGATCTGCTGCTGGCGGTGGATCAGGAGGGTGGTCGCGTGCAGCGGCTGCGCCAGGGTTTTTTGCGTTTGCCGGCGATGCGTGCGATTGCCGATAACCACAACGCCGAAGAGTTGGCCGAGCATTGCGGCTGGCTGATGGCGACCGAAGTGTTGGCGGTTGGGCTGGATCTGAGTTTCGCCCCGGTACTGGACCTCGACCACCAGCGTAGTGCGGTGGTCGGCAGTCGCGCCTTCGAGGGCGATGCGCGGCGCGCCACGGCGCTGGCTGCCGCGTTCATTCGCGGCATGCACCAGGCGGGCATGGCCGCGACCGGCAAGCACTTCCCCGGGCATGGCTGGGCCGAGGCGGACTCTCACGTAGCCATTCCGGTCGACGAGCGCAGCCTCGATGAGATTCGCGCCTGCGACATGCAGCCGTTCAAGCGCCTGGCTGGCGAGCTCGATGCGGTGATGCCGGCGCACGTGATCTATCCGCAGGTCGATGAGCAGCCGGCGGGCTTCTCCCGGCGCTGGCTGCAAGACATTCTGCGCGGCGAGTTGGGCTTCGACGGCGTGATTTTCAGTGACGACCTGTCGATGGCCGGTGCGCACGTGGTCGGCGATGCCGGCAAGCGTATCGAGGCGGCCCTTGCAGCCGGCTGTGACATGGGCCTGGTGTGCAACGATCGTGCTGCCGCCGAGCTGGCCCTCAGCGCACTGCAGCGCATGCAGGTCAGGCCAGCTGAGCGTCTGCAGCGCATGCGCGGGCGTGGTCATGCCTGTACTGATTACCGCCAGGCACCGCGCTGGTCGGTGGCTGTGGCGGCGCTCAGAGCTGCGCAGCTGATCGACTGAGGGGCAGGGCAGCCAGGCAAGGGATGCCCTGCGGCCCGCTCAAAGCGGGCTGATACGTACCAGTGCGCCCAGGCTGCCATGATCCAGATAGGTCAGGCTGTTGTCCTTCAGGCGCTGGGTGACTTTCATGTGCTCGCTGCTTTCCAGCAGGCCGTCAGCGCTGAAGCGATTGATCCACAGTTCCAGATCCAGATCGGCAAAACGATCCTGGGTGAAGGCGAGGGTGCCTTCGACCGGATAGTGGCCCAGGTGCGCCTCGCCACTGCTGACCGCGACGCGGCTTGGCGTGCTGCTCAGTGTCTGGCTCCAGGCCTTGTGCAGTAGCACCTGATAGCCGTTGCCCGGATTGAGTTTGGCCGCTTCATTGTCGAGGCTGGTGGCGCGTTCGCTGCCGGCGATTGGCAGTGCCGTGCCTGCCCAGTCGTCCGGGGCGATTTTCGGCGCAATGACCACATCCCCGGCCTGGCGGAATACCAGCAGTTCGACCTGGTACAGGCGTTCGGCGAAGGCGCTCGGGGCGAGCAGGCAGAGCAGCAGGGCGATCAGGTGCAGTGGGCGCATCATGTGAGAGTCCTTCAGGTGGTGGGCGCGAGGCGCTCGAACAGGGCTTCCAGGGTATTGAAGCGCTCTTCCGCGCGCTCCATGGGCACCTGGATCTTGAAGACGGTGGCGCCTTCGAACTTGTAGCGTTTCGGTTGGGCCTGGATCAGCTTGATCAGCGTCAGCGGGTCGACGCAGGTTTCTGCGGCGAACTCGATGCGGCCGCCTTGTGGGCCGGCGTCAACCTTGGTGATGCCGAGCTTTTCTGCCTGCAGCTTGAGCAGGGTCAGGCGCATCAGGTGCTTGGTCGGCTCTGGTAGCAGGCCGAAGCGGTCGATCATCTCTACCTGCAGCTCCTTCAAGCCATCCTCGTCGGTAGCCGAGGCGATGCGCTTGTAGAGGATCAGGCGGGCATGCACGTCGGGGAGGTAGTCCTCGGGGATCAAAGCTGGCACGCGCAGGTTGATCTCCGGGCCGCCACCCAGCGGTTGGTCGAGGTTGGGTTGTTCGCCTTTCTGGATAGCCTTGACCGCGCGCTCGAGCATTTCCATGTACAGGGTGAAGCCGACGGCCTGAATCTGCCCGCTCTGGCCGTCGCCGAGCAGCTCGCCGGCGCCACGGATTTCCAGGTCGTGGGTGGCGAGGATGAAGCCGGCGCCGAGATCCTGCGCCCCGGCGATGGCCTCCAGACGCTTCTGGGCGTCTTCGGTCATGCTCTTGCGTGGCGGCGTGAGCAGATAGGCGTAGGCCTGGTGGTGGCTACGGCCGACGCGGCCGCGCAACTGGTGCAACTGGGCCAGGCCGAACTTGTCGGCGCGCTCGATGATGATGGTGTTGGCGCTGGGTACGTCGATGCCGGTCTCGATGATGGTCGAGGCCACCAGCACGTTGAAGCGCTTGTGGTAGAAGTCGCTCATCACCTGTTCGAGATCGCGTTCGCGCATCTGCCCGTGACCGATGCCGATACGTGCCTCGGGCACCAGTTCGGCCAGATCGGCGGCGCATTTCTCGATGGTCTTCACGTCGTTGTGCAGGTAGTACACCTGGCCGCCACGCAACAGCTCGCGCAGCAGCGCTTCCTTGATGGTCGGCTTGTTCTCCTCCATGACGAAGGTGCGCACCGACAAGCGCCGCGCCGGCGGCGTGGCGATGATCGACAGGTCGCGCATGCCGGCCACGGCCATGTTCAGGGTGCGCGGGATGGGCGTGGCGGTCAGGGTGAGAATATCCACCTCGCTGCGCAGGGCCTTGAGCTGCTCCTTCTGGCGCACGCCGAAGCGGTGTTCCTCGTCGATGATGGCCAAACCGAGGTTTTGGAACTTGACGTCATCCTGCAGCAGCTTGTGCGTGCCGATGACGATATCCACCTTGCCTTCGGCCAGTTGCTGCACGGCGTCGCCGACTTCCTTGGCGCTCTTGAAGCGGCTCATCACCTCGACCTTCACCGGCCAGTCGGCGAAGCGGTCGCGGAAGCTGTTGTAGTGCTGCTGGGCGAGCAGGGTGGTGGGCACCAGCACTGCCACCTGCTTGCCGCTGTGCACGGCGATGAAGGCGGCGCGCATAGCCACTTCGGTCTTGCCGAAACCGACATCGCCGCAGACCAGGCGATCCATCGGCTTGCCGGCCAGCATGTCGGCGCGTACGGCGTCGATGGCGGCCTGCTGGTCCGGGGTTTCCTCGAAGGGGAAGCCGGCACTGAAGGTGGCGTAGTCCAGGGCCGGGTCCTGGAAGGCGAAGCCTTCGCGGGCGGCGCGGCGGGCGTAGATGTCGAGCAGCTCGGCGGCCACGTCACGCACCTGTTCGGCGGCCTTGCGCTTGGCCTTCTGCCAGACTTCCGAGCCAAGGCGATGCAGCGGCGCCAGGGCATCGTCACTGCCGGTGTAGCGGGCGATCAGGTGCAGGCTGGCCACCGGCACGTAGAGCTTGGCTTCGTCGGCGTACTGCAGGGCGAGGAATTCCGCAGCCTGGCCGTCGAACTCCATCGTCACCAGGCCCAGGTAGCGGCCGACACCGTGATCGATATGCACCACCGGTGCGCCTTCGCGCAGTTCGGTGAGGTTCTTGATCACGTTGTCGCCGCCGTCACGACCCTTCTCGCGCCGGCGACGCTGCATCACGCGCTGGCCGAACAGCGGGTTCTCCGGGATCAGCGCCAGTTCGTCGAGCAGCAGGCCTTCATCCAGAGGCGCGATGCAGATGTTCAGGCGTTCGCCGCTTTCGACGAAGGCCGGCCAGCCATCGACTTCCTTCGGCTTGAGCTTGAGGCGGGCGAGCAGTTCCAGCAGCACCTCGCGGCGTCCGGCCGATTCGGCGCAGAACAGCACGCGGCCCTGGTATTCCTCGATGAAGCGGCGTAGCGCCGCCAGCGGCTCGCCGGCCTTGGCCTGGATCGCCAGGTCGGGCAGGGCGCGGGCGTCGAAGCGGGTCTGGCCGACACCGGCTTCGATGTCGTCCTGGTTGACCACCACGCGCGGCCAGCTCTTCAGGCGGGCGAAGCAGTCCTCCACCGGCAGGAAAATGTCTGCAGGTGGCAGCAGCGGGCGCTCGGGATCGACGCGGCGGTCCTCGTAGCGGTTGCGCGCATCCTGCCAGAACTGCTCGGCGGCCTTCTCGATGCCGGGCAGGGAGAACACCTGGGTGTCGCCCGGCAGGTAGTCGAACAGGGTGCCGGTTTCCTCGAAGAACAGCGGCAGGTAGTACTCGATGCCGGCTGGGGTGATGCCCGAGGACAGGTCCTGATAGATCGGGCAGCGGCGAAAATCGACGTCGAAACGTTCGCGAAAGCGCCCGCGGAAATCGGTGACGGCTTTCTTCTCCAGTGGGAATTCGCGCGCCGGCAGCAGGCGGATCGACTCGACCTTGTCCACCGAGCGCTGGCTTTCCGGGTCGAAGGTGCGCAGGGTCTCGATCTCGTCGTCGAACAGATCGATGCGGTAGGGCGCCTCGCTGCCCATGGGGAAGAGGTCGATCAGCGCGCCGCGCACGGCGAACTCGCCATGTTCGTACACTGTATCGACGCAGCGGTAGCCGGCGGCCTCCAGACGCGTGCGCATCTGCTCCACATCCAGTTTCTGGCCCACGTCCAGCACCAGGCTGCTACCCAGCAGGAAGCGTTTCGGCGCCAGGCGGTGTAGGGCAGTTGCGATCGGCACTACGAGAATGCCGCGGCTCAGTTGCGGTAGCCGATACAGAGCGGCGATACGCTGGGAGATGATGTCCTGGTGCGGCGAGAATACGTCGTAGGGCAGGGTTTCCCAGTCGGGGAAATGCAGCACCGGCAGGTCCGGGGCGAAGAAGGCCAGTTCTTCCTGCAGGCGCTCGGCGCTCTGGCTGCCCTCGGTCAATACCAGGGTGAAGCGCCCGGCATTGCTGGCCGCTTCGGCTATCGCCAGAGAGAGGGCGGCGCCGGGCAGATTGCCCCATTGCTGTTTGCCGGCGCTGGCCGGCAGAGACGGAAGACGCAGTACGGACACGGGCGGCTCACGATCATTACGAAGGGCCGGGAATTGTAGCGGGGCTTGCTGGTCAATGTCAGTCACGACAGGCGCGCATTGCTCCCACGAGCGCACGCCGTCATAATGTAGCCCCTTTTTTCAGCCCCTACATGTGGAAGGTACTGCCCGTGACTCAGAAGCCCGACCAGTGTCTCGGTGAATGGATCGATCGTGAAGCTCTCGCGGAAGCGATGATTCCGCTGATTGGTCAGCTCTATCGCAACAACAATGTGGTGACCTCGATCTACGGCCGCGGCCTGATCAACCGTTCGGTCATCGACATCCTCAAGGCCCACCGTTTCGCCCGTCACCGCCTGGCTGAAGAAACCGAGCTGTCGGTGCACGACACCTTCCCCATGCTCAAGGCCATGAGCGAGCTCAAGCTGGGCGCCGCCTCCGTGGACCTGGGCAAGCTGGTTGCCAAGTTCAAGGCCGAAGGTGCTGGTCGCGCTGTCGAGCAGTTCGTCAAGGACGAGCTGGTCGATGTAGTCGGCAAGCAGAACGGTGCAGGCCGTGAAGGCACTGACGTGGTGCTCTACGGTTTCGGCCGTATCGGCCGCCTGCTGGCGCGCATCCTGATCGAGAAGACCGGTGGCGGTGACGGCCTGCGTCTGCGTGCCATCGTCGTGCGCAAGGGCGCCAGCAATGATCTGGTCAAGCGTGCCAGCCTGCTGCGTCGTGACTCGGTGCATGGCAAGTTCAACGGCACCATCACCATCGATGAAGAGAACAACACCCTCACGGCCAACGGCAACCTGATTCAGGTGATCTACGCCAAGGACCCGAAGGAAGTCGACTACACCCAGTACGGCATCAAGAACGCGCTGCTGGTGGACAACACTGGTGTATGGCGTGATGCCGAGGGTCTGGGCCAGCACCTGGCTTGCCCGGGTGTCGATCGCGTGGTGCTCACCGCGCCTGGCAAGGGCGCGCTGAAGAACATCGTGCACGGTATCAATCACAGCGAAATCACCGCTGAGGACAAGATCATCTCCGCGGCTTCCTGCACCACCAACGCCATCGTGCCGGTGCTCAAGGCGGTCAACGACAAGTACGGCATCGTCAATGGTCACGTCGAGACCGTTCACTCGTACACCAACGACCAGAACCTGATCGACAACTTCCACAAGGGCAGTCGTCGTGGTCGCAGTGCTGCGCTGAACATGGTCATCACAGAAACCGGCGCTGCCACCGCTGCCGCCAAGGCGCTGCCAGTGCTCAAGGGCAAGCTGACCGGCAACGCCATTCGCGTGCCGACGCCGAACGTGTCCATGGCCATTCTCAATCTGAACCTGGAGAAGGACACCACTCGCGAGGAGATCAACGAGTACCTGCGCCAGATGGCCATGCACTCGGATCTGCAGAAGCAGATCGACTTCGTCAGCTCGCAGGAAGTGGTATCGACCGACTTCGTCGGTTCGCGCCACGCCGGTGTGGTCGATGCCGAAGCCACCATCGCCAACGACAACCGTGTCGTGCTGTACGTCTGGTACGACAACGAGTTCGGTTATAGCTGCCAGGTGGTGCGCGTGATGGAAGACATGGCTGGGGTCAACCCGCCGGCTTTCCCTCGCTGATAGCTGGGTAGCATAAAAAACGGGAGCCTCGGCTCCCGTTTTTTATGCGCAACGAAAGGGATGGGCTGGTGGGGTGCTGGTTGACCTGAGTCAGCATCGAGATTGTTGCGCCCTGTTACCGAAAAGCCAAAAAAAGCAAGCGCTTGGGTGGTCAGTGCCGGGGGGCGTCTCTATAATCAAGCGGATTTTTTACCCAGGTTTGGCGCCTTCCTCCACGCCCATATCGTATCGGCGTGGTCGGGTCTATTAGACCTTCGGTAGCGCCGCCTGTCCTATAAAAAGCTTTCTAAATCAGTGGTTAGGCAAACCTATGATCAAACTAAAGCATGGGCTTGATTTGCCCATAACGGGTGCGCCGGCACAGCGTATCGAGGCCGCCAGGCCCGTGCGCAGTGTCGCCGTCATCGGCTTCGACTATCACGGGATGAAGCCGACGATGGAAGTGCAGGTCGGTGATCGGGTCAAGCTCGGTCAATTGCTGTTTACCGACAAGAAGACACCCGGCGTGCGCTACACCGCCCCCGCTGCTGGCGTGATCAGCGCCATTCACCGTGGCGAGAAGCGTGTTCTGCAATCCGTGGTCATCGATATCGATGGCGACGAGCAGGAGACCTTCGCCCAATACGCCGCCGATCAGCTCGAAGCGCTGAGTGACCAGCAGGTTCGCGAAAACCTGCAGCAGTCCGGACTTTGGACTGCCCTGCGTACCCGTCCGTTCAGCAAGGTGCCGGCGCTCGATGCCGTGCCCAGCTCGATCTTCGTCACCGCCATCGATACGCACCCGCTCGCCGCTGATCCTGCAGTGATCATCGGTGAACATGCCGCTGATTTCGAAAACGGTCTGAAGGTGCTCGGCAACCTGGCCAAGGTGTTTCTGTGCAAGGCCGATGGCGCCAACCTGCCTGGCGAGAAACTGGCCAAGGTACAGAGCGAAGCCTTCGCCGGCCCGCACCCGGCCGGTCTGCCAGGCACTCACATTCACTTCCTCGATCCGGTCAGCACCAGCAAGAGCGTGTGGCAGATCGGTTATCAGGACGTGATCGCGGTGGGCAAACTGTTCACCACCGGCCAGCTGTTCGTCGAGCGTGTGGTCGCCCTCGGCGGCCCGGTTGTCGAGCAGCCACGTCTGCTGCGCACCCGCCTGGGCGCCAACCTGGAAGAGCTCACCGCCGGTGAACTCAAGCCCGGCTTCAATCGGGTGATTTCCGGCTCGGTGTTCGGCGGTCGTACCGCGCAGGGCGCTTTCGCCTTCCTTGGCCGTTACCACAACCAGGTGTCCTGCCTGAGCGAGGGTAACGAGCGCGAGATGATGCATTACCTGCGTGCCGGCGTTAACAAGCACTCGGTACTGAACATCTTCGTCTCCAAGCTGGCCGGCTCCAAGCTGTTCAACTTCACCACCACCACCAACGGCAGCCCGCGTGCCATGGTGCCGGTAGGCAACTACGAGGCGGTGATGCCGCTGGACATCCTGCCGACTCAACTGCTGCGCTACCTGATCGTCGGCGACACCGAGATGGCCCAGAAACTGGGTTGCCTGGAACTCGACGAAGAAGACCTGGCGCTGTGCACCTACGTGTGCGCCGGCAAGTATGAATATGGCCCGATCCTGCGGGACAACCTCACCCGCATCGAGAAGGAGGGTTAATCCGTGGGCATTCGTGCATTCCTCGACAAGATCGAGCACAACTTCGAGAAGGGCGGCAAGTACGAGAAGTGGTACGCCCTCTACGAGGCCATCGACACCTTCTTCTATCGTCCTGGCAGTGTGACCAAGACCACCGCTCACGTGCGTGATGGCATCGACCTCAAGCGCATGATGATCACCGTGTGGCTGTGCACCTTCCCGGCGATGTTCTTCGGCATGTGGAACGCCGGCTACCAGGCCAACCTGATCTTCGCCCAGAGCCCCGAGCTGTTGGCGAGCCAGGATGGCTGGCGTTTCGCGCTGATCGGCTCGCTGGCCGGTTTCGATCCGAACAGCCTGTGGGACAACTTTATTCAGGGCGCGGCCTACTTCCTGCCTGTCTACGCGGTGACCTTTATCGTCGGCGGCTTCTGGGAAGTGCTGTTCGCTTCGATCCGCAAACATGAGGTCAACGAAGGCTTCTTCGTCACCTCCGTGCTGTTCGCCCTGATCCTGCCGCCGAGCATTCCGCTGTGGCAGGTGGCTCTGGGCATCAGCTTCGGCGTGGTGATCGGCAAGGAAGTGTTCGGTGGCACCGGCAAGAATTTCCTCAACCCGGCGCTGACCGGTCGTGCCTTCCTGTTCTTCGCCTATCCGGCGCAGATGTCGGGTGACGCGGTCTGGACTACGGTCGATGGCTTTGCGGGCGCTACTTCGCTGAGCCTGGCGGCTTCCGGCGGCATCGAGAACGTGATCAACAACGGCATCACTTGGATGGACGCCTTCATCGGTACCATTCATGGCTCGCTCGGCGAAACCAGCACCCTGGCCATCGCCATCGGCGGCCTGGTTCTGCTGGTCACCAAGATCGCCTCCTGGCGCATCGTCGCTGGCGTGATGCTGGGCATGATCGGTCTGAGCCTGCTGTTCAACACGATTGGCTCTGCCTCCAACCCGATGTTCGCCATGCCCTGGTACTGGCATCTGGTGGTGGGCGGCTTCGCCTTCGGCATGTTCTTCATGGCCACCGACCCGGTGTCGGCCTCCATGACCAACACCGGCAAGTGGATCTTTGGTGCTCTGATCGGTGTGATGGTGGTGCTGATCCGTGTGGTCAACCCGGCCTTCCCTGAGGGCATGATGCTGGCGATTCTGTTCGCCAACCTGTTTGCACCGCTGATCGACCACTTCGTCGTTCAAGCCAATATCAAGCGGAGGCTGGCACGCAATGTCTAGTCAAAAAGAATCCACCGTCCGCACGCTGACGGTGGCCGTGCTGGTGTGCCTGGTGTGCTCGGTGTTCGTCGCCGGCGCTGCCGTGGCACTGAAGCCGACCCAGGTTGAAAACCGTCTGCTGGACAAGCAGCGCAGCATCCTGGCCATTGCCGGCCTGGGTGAGGCAGGCATGTCCGGTGCCAGGGTCAAGGAAGTGTTCGACAGCACCGTCACTGCCAAGCTGGTGGACCTGGAGAGCGGCAAGTTCTCCGATGCGTTCGATCCGCTCACCTTCGACCCGCTGAAGGCCGCCAAGGACCCGAAAACCTCCGATGCTCTGAAGGGCAGCGAAGACATCGCCGGGATCAAGCGCCAGGAGCGTTACACCACCGTTTACCTGGTGGAGAAGGACGGCGAAATGGAAACCCTGATCCTGCCGGTGCGTGGTTATGGCCTGTGGTCGACCCTGCACGGCTTTATCGCGGTGAAAGGGGATCTGAACACCGTCGTGGGCATGGGCTTCTACCAGCATGGCGAGACCCCCGGTCTCGGCGGCGAGGTGGACAATCCGAAATGGAAAGGCCAGTGGCCCGGCAAAACCCTGTTCGATGAAAACGGCAAACTCGCCGTACAGATCGTCAAGGGCGGTGTCGATCCGCAGAGCCCGCAAGCTACTCACCAAGTCGACGGCCTGGCCGGCGCCACCCTGACTAGCGTCGGTGTGGACAAACTGCTGAAGTTCTGGCTCGGCCAGAACGGCTTCGGCCCGTTTATCGCTAACCTGCGTGCAGGGGAGGCTTGATCATGTCGCAGCCGACTATTAAAGAAGTCCTGCTCAACCCGATCTTCAACAACAACCCCATCGGTCTGCAGATCCTCGGGATCTGCTCGGCCCTGGCGGTGACCTCGAACCTGCAGACCGCGTTGGTGATGTCCGCCGCGCTGACGCTGGTGACAGGTTTCTCCAACCTGTTCATTTCCATGATCCGCAGCCAGATCCCCGGCTCGATCCGCATGATCGTGCAGATGGTGATCATTGCATCCTTGGTAATCGTGGTCGATCAGGTGCTCAAGGCCTATGCCTTCAGCCTGTCCAAGCAGTTGTCGGTGTTCGTCGGCCTGATCATCACCAACTGCATCGTGATGGGCCGTGCCGAAGCCTTCGCCATGCAGAACCCGCCCGTGCTGTCGTTCTTCGACGGCATCGGTAACGGTCTGGGCTACAGCGCCATGCTGATCGCTCTGGGCATCATTCGCGAGTTGTTCGGTGCGGGCAAACTGATGGGCTACGAGGTCTTCTCGGTGGTCAACGATGGTGGCTGGTACCAGCCCAACGGCATGCTGCTGCTGCCGCCTTCGGCATTCTTCCTGATCGGTCTGTTCATCTGGGCAATCCGTAGCTGGAAGAAGGATCAGGTCGAGGCCAATGCCTACAAGATGGCACCTCAGGTATCCAGCAAGGAGGCCTACTAATGGAGCACTATCTCAGTCTGCTGGCCAAGGCCGTGTTCGTCGAGAACATGGCACTGGCTTTCTTCCTCGGCATGTGCACCTTCATCGCCATCTCCAAGAAGGTCGAGACCGCAATCGGTCTGGGCATCGCGGTGATCGTGGTACAGGTCATCACGGTACCGGCGAACAACCTGATCTACACCTACCTGCTCAAGGACGGCGCGCTGGCATGGGCTGGCCTGCCTGAGGTCGACCTCAGCTTCCTCGGTCTGCTCAGCTACATCGGCGTGATCGCGGCCATCGTGCAGATCCTCGAGATGCTGCTGGATAAATACGTACCGGCGCTCTACAACGCGCTGGGTGTATTCCTGCCGCTGATCACCGTGAACTGCGCCATCATGGGCGGCACCCTGTTCATGGTAGAGCGTGACTACAACCTGGCCGAAAGTACCGTGTACGGCTTTGGTTCGGGTCTGTCCTGGGCGCTGGCGATCGCTGCGCTGGCCGGCATCCGCGAGAAACTCAAGTACAGCGATGTACCGGCTGGCCTGCAGGGTCTGGGCATCACCTTCATCACCATCGGTCTGATGTCGCTGGGCTTCATGTCCTTCTCCGGCGTGCAGCTGTAAGGAAAGGATGAACAGATGAATTACGAAATCTTCCTCGCCATCGGCATGTTCACCGCCATCGT
>JAEYXX010000021.1 GCA_023431055.1 Pseudomonadota bacterium | reverse complement strand
TCTTTGGATGGTTAACCAAGACATAAAGATCGTAAAAGCGATCATTATGAGAATATAGCTTCCAGTAACAACAATATTGAAAAAACTAAAATCCATTAAAACTCCGATTTTTCTCAAAAACATAACGCCTTGCTCTGCCGCATTTTTGGAGTGGAGAATTTTGTGCTATTTAAGCACAAAAGGCGCAACGGAAAAAATGTCGGCAGGAGCAACTTGTTATACCTTTACTTTGCATTTGGTTCTAACATTGATAATAATTCCGTAAATGAGTTTGCGACCGGAAAAATTGCTTCATTCCCCTCAAGCTCGTGAAACCAAAATACCACTTTTGGGTTGTAGGCGCTTTCTGAGTAGTCCAAGCAAAGGTAATCTCCCCCGCCGCCCACTACAATAGGTAAGTAGTGATTTGGAATCCCATGTACCTTTCTCAAAGTGGAAAGTGACCCGATCACGTTTTCGTCACTCTCTAGTGGATCAAGTGTGAGCAGTGAACCGAAACCAATCCCCCAAGGAACCCCGCCCACGTGTATAGTTAAACCATCATATTTTGGCTGCCCACCATGATAGAGCTTTACACAATCAACATAGTCCTTGGGTAGATTGAACTGAATAATCTTCGAAACACCTTCGATCAATTCATCTCTTAGAGGCAGCTGGCTTTCTTCGTATATTTCCCATTCCATTTTAGTACTCAGTGCTCATTGGGTATAACGATTAAGCTAAGGGGCTGGCTTTAGCCAGTCCCAGCGAACGAAGTGAGCGATTTGAGCGCATTGTTGTGCATCAGTGCTCCGTACCAGCGTATATCCACATTGGCTCTGTTTTACCTGCTCTGCAAAAACCAAGGGTCCGATAAAACTCAATGGCATCTCCGTCAGCTGTTAACATTAGCTGATGGAAACCTGCGTACTTACTGAGCATGGCCTGCATCATTTTTTTTCCGATACCCTGGCCTTGAAAATTTGGATGAACCAGCATGTGAGGAAAGTAGGCGACAAGATGTCCATCAGAGATTGCGTTACCAATACCAACAAGCCTGCCATCAAGCCTAGCGGTGACAAGTGTGTGTGAGTTGCGCAGTGCCGGTAATAGTTGATCTGGCTTTTGGGCGGATGACCATTCGTTGGCTGTGTATAACGCAATAACTTCATCTTGCGTAATTTCGTCTTGCATTGATATTTTGAGTTGCATGGTGCTTCCTTGCGTTTGGTGCACAACAGTGATTAGATGGAAGGCGGTACTAACACGATAGTAGAGCCTTCCATCTAACTCCGCACCATCGGCATGCCCGCCACAAAACAAATCTAATAAAATCAAAATCTTACTGCCCCATCGCTAACCTGCCAACGTATTCGCTTGACTTCCTCTTTTTGCTCTACCATTACTACTGTACAAAAACACAGCCAGGGAGTCGGCCATGGAGACCTCCAGCAAACCTCGTTTGCAAGAGCAGTTCAGGACGGTGATGCGCGTTCACCATTACA
The DNA here is from genome assembly GCA_023431055.1 of Pseudomonadota bacterium. Lineage (GTDB taxonomy): Bacteria > Pseudomonadota > Gammaproteobacteria > Pseudomonadales > Pseudomonadaceae > Aquipseudomonas. The sequence goes on along the minus strand of JAEYXX010000021.1, from coordinate 6,788 downwards.
GCATCCGCACGGAAAAATCCTACTGGTACTGGATTCGCTATTTCATCCGTTTCCATAAGCTGCGCCATCCGCTGGAGCTCGGCGCTACCGAGGTCAACGCTTTTCTCTCCTGGCTGGCCGTTGAGCGCAAGGTGGCCGCAGCCACACAGAATCTGGCGCTCAATGCACTGGTTTTCCTATACGACAAGGTTCTGCAGCAGCCCCTTGGGCAAGTTGGCGAGGTGGTGCGTGCCAAACGCTCGGCGCGCATTCCATGCGTGCTGACCCACGAGGAAGCGACAGCGCTGATTGCCAGGTTGGGTCAACCTCATCAGTTACTGGCTTCGCTGATGTACGGCGCCGGTTTGCGCGTAGTAGAGGCGGCGCGCCTGCGCATCAAGGATATCGATTTCGATAAGCAGGTCATCACCGTCCATGACGGCAAAGGCGCCAAGGATCGAACGACACTCTTGCCAGCCACCTTGATCACGCCGTTACTTGAGCGCAGAGAGCGAATGTTTCACGCCTGGAAGCGACGGGACAGCTTTTATCAGGCTCCGGTCAGCCTGCCCTTTGCATTACGCCGCAAATATCCAAAGGCCGGACGCTCCTTCGAGTGGCAATGGCTGTTCCCGTCCACGGGGCTTTGCACGGATGAAGACGGGCAGATCGTTCGTCATCACCTGCATGTCAGTGCCATTCAGAAGGCGGTCAGGTACGCGGTCAGGCAGTCTGGCCTGCATAAGCCTGCCAGTTGCCATACCTTTCGCCACAGCTTTGCCACCGAACTGCTGCGCCGGGGCAGTGATATCCGCACCGTGCAGACGTTGCTGGGGCATGCCGATATCCGCACGACGCAGATTTACACGCATGTGCTTGGCCAGGGCTTCGCCGGTGTCGTCAGCCCGCTGGGGTAGACTGGTGATCGTCATGCCCTTCCCGGATTGCATCCGGGCTACGGCGGCTAAAGCCCACCTCTGCAGAAGAGCGACTATTCGCCCAAACTCCTACCGGCCCGCTGTATCACCGTCCGTCCAATGCTCGCGCCCTCCTCCGTGCCGAACAACCGCGCGTAGCGCAAGGTGGCGTTGGCGTGTTCGCGCATGATGCCCTCGGCGCGGGCGCCTTGGCCGGCGAGCACAGCGTCGACGGCGGCGTGGTGTTGCAGATGGGCAAAGTTGAAGCGGCGGTATTCACGATCCAGGTGGGCGCGATCCACGGCCAGGGCGCTGACCGAGGCGAATGGCAGGTGGTCGTTGCGCGCCAGGGCGGTGGCGATGGCCGGGTTGCCGCTGGCTTCCACCAGCGTCTGGTGAAAGCGCAGGTTAATGTCGTGGTAGCGGGTCAGGTCTTCTTCGCTCAGGTAACCCTTGTCGAATAGCTGGTCACCCTGCGCCAGGCATTCCAGCAGCACCGCACGCACGGCCTCGGATACACCGCGCTCGGCGGCCTGGCGCGCGGCCAGGCCTTCCAGCACACCGCGCACTTCCACGGCGCCGGCCAGTTCCTCTTCGCCCAGTTGCCGCACCACGTAGCCGCGCGCGCCGTGGCGGATCAACAGGCCTTCCTGCTCCAGCACGCGAAACGCCATGCGCACCGGCATGCGCGATACGCCCAGGCGCTCGGCCGTGGGGATCTCGGCGATGCGCTCACCCGCCGCCAGGCTGCCTTCAGCGATCATCTGCCGCAGCAGTGCCAGCACCCGTTGTCCCGGTCCGCTCATGACTTCCCCTTACAAGTCTCGTAAAGGCGCTGGGTATTCCTTACCGACCTCCGTACAATGCGCGCCACACTTGCGCGCCCATGTGCTTGATGGCCGGCATTAGCCGCCGTTAATTGCCAAGCAGCGCGGCTCCGCTGAATCGGTGCCCGCATCGTCGCGATGGCGCCAGCGGCCGGTGCAGAGATCACCACGTCTTTGTCCCGAAATGCCCCAAACATGAACGCATCACTTAAGAAACACGCGAGATAAAGCCTCTTGATTTCCACCGCTAACATCACCATGCAGTTTGGCGCCAAGCCGCTGTTCGAGAACGTTTCCGTCAAGTTCAACAACGGCAACCGCTACGGCCTGATCGGCGCCAACGGCTGCGGCAAGTCGACCTTCATGAAGATCCTCGGCGGCGATCTGGAGCCGTCGGCTGGCCAAGTGATGCTCGAGCCGAACGTGCGCCTGGGCAAACTGCGCCAGGATCAGTTCGCCTACGAAGAATTCAACGTGATCGACACCGTGATCATGGGCCACGAGGAGCTGTGGAAGGTCAAGGCCGAGCGTGACCGAATCTACTCGCTGCCGGAAATGAGCGAAGAAGACGGCATGAAGGTCGGCGAGCTGGAAGGCGAGTTCGCCGAGATGGACGGCTACACCGCCGAGTCCCGCGCGGGTGAGCTGCTGCTCGGTCTGGGTATTCCACTGGAGCAGCATTTCGGCCCGATGAGCGAAGTCGCCCCCGGCTGGAAGCTGCGCGTGCTGCTGGCCCAGGCGCTGTTCGCCGATCCGGACGTGCTGCTGCTCGACGAGCCGACCAACCACCTGGACATCAACACCATCCGCTGGCTGGAATCGATTCTCACGGCGCGTAACAGCACCATGATCATCATTTCCCACGACCGTCACTTCCTCAATGCGGTCTGCACCCACATGGCCGACCTGGATTACGGCGAGCTGCGCCTGTTCCCCGGCAACTACGATGAGTACATGACGGCCTCGACCCAGGCCCGCGAACAACTGCTGGCCGACAACGCCAAGAAAAAGGCGCAGATCGCCGAGCTGCAGACCTTCGTCAGCCGCTTCTCGGCCAACGCCTCCAAGGCCAAGCAGGCTACCAGCCGCGCCAAGCAGATCGACAAGATCCAGCTGGCCGAGGTCAAGCCGTCGAGCCGCGTCAGCCCGTTCATCCGCTTCGACCAGAACAAGAAGCTGCATCGCCAGGCGGTGACCGTCGAGAAGCTGTCCAAGGCCTTCGATGACAAGGTGCTGTTCAAGAACTTCAGCTTCACCATCGAAGCCGGCGAGCGTGTGGCCATCATCGGCCCCAACGGCATCGGTAAGACCACCCTGCTGCGCACCCTGGTCGGCGAGATGCAGCCGGACGCCGGCAGCGTGAAGTGGACCGACAGCGCCGAGGTGGGCTACTACGCCCAGGATCACGCGCACGACTTCGAAGCCGACGAAACCCTGTTCGAGTGGATGGGCCAGTGGACCAGCGGCGAGCAGAACATCCGCGCTGCGCTGGGGCGCATGCTGTTCTCCTCCGATGAGATCCAGAAGTCGGTGAAGGTGCTGTCCGGTGGTGAACAGGGCCGCATGCTGTTCGGCAAGCTGGCCTGCCAGAAGCCCAACGTGCTGGTGATGGACGAACCGACCAACCACCTGGACATGGAATCGATCGAGGCGCTCAACCTGGCGCTGGAGAACTACCCGGGCACGCTGATCTTCGTCAGCCATGACCGTGAGTTCGTCAGCTCCCTGGCCACGCGCATCATCGAGCTGTCGGACAACGGCGTGACCGACTTCTCCGGCACCTACGACGATTACCTGCGCAGCCAGGGCATCATCGTCTGAGGCCTGCTGCAAATATGACAAAGCCCGCGAATCAGACTGTGTGAAAACCTAGCAGTCTGAGAGCAAGCTAAAGACAATGCCTCCATCAGTTGATGGGGGCATTGTCGTTTATGGGCTACATCCAGGGCGAAGGTCGTCAGCAAAGCAGCCTGTTTCCTCCCACATTGGAGGAGCTGGTACCGGAGGATCATCTGGTACGGGTGATCGAGGCCTATGTCGCTCGTCTGGATCTGCAGGCTCTGGGTTTCAGCAAGGCCGAGCCGCTCAAGACTGGACGTCCTGGCTACGATCCGGCGGATCTACTCAAGCTTTATCTATACGGTTACTTCCAGCGCATCCGCTCCTCCCGACGCCTGGAAGCCGAGTGCCAACGCAATGTCGAGGTGATGTGGCTGCTGGGCCGATTGGCACCGGACTTCAAGACCATTGCCGATTTCCGCAAGGACAACAGTGCTGCGTTTCAGGCGACCTGCCGCACCTTCGTCCAGTTCTGTCGTCAGGTGGGACTGATCAGTGGGCAGCTCGTGGCCATCGATGGCAGCAAGTTTCAGGCGGTGGCGTCGCAACGCAAGCATCTGAGCCTGACGAAGCTCAAGCGCCAACAAGCCAAGCTGGAGGCGCAGATAAGCCGTTATCTGGCAGAACTGGACGAGGCTGACCGCAGTGAGGCGGCTGAAGGGGTTGATCGCAGTGCGGTCAAGGCTGCGCTGCAGCACCTGGAGGGCCGACATGCCGATAACCTGACAGCCCAGGCGTTGATGGAGGCGCAGGGGCTGGATCAGTTCGTCGTGGGCGAGGACGAGGCCCGCATGATGCGTACCCACCAGGGGGCTCGCGTGGCTTATAACGTGCAAAGCGCGGTAGATGGCGAGCATGGGCTGATCGTGCATCATGTCGTCACTCAGGACGGCAGCGATAACCAGCAACTGGAACCTATGGCCAAGGCCGCCCAGGCGATCCTAGAACAGGAAGCGCTGACGGTTACAGCCGATGCCGGCTACTCCAATGGTGAGCAGTTTCAAGCCTGTGACGATGCAAAGATCACGGCCTATGTGCCGGAGAATCGAGGCATCAATAACAAGGGCGGCGACACACCGCTATTCGATCGCAGCGCCTTCAGCTACGACGCAGAAAACGATCAGTACCAATGCCCGGCGGGCAAGTGGCTACTGTTCAAGCAGGTCAGTGGCCTACAGCGCATCTATGCCGTGCAGGATGACTGCGCGGGCTGTCCTTTGAAATCACGCTGCACCAAGGCCAAGCGTCGACACGTGAGTCGGCATGTCCATGAAGCTGCGTTCGAACGCATGCATCAGCGGATGCAGGCGCATCCAGAGATGATGGTCAGGCGCCGATCCATCGTCGAACATCCCTTCGGCAATCTGAAGCAGTGGATTTTGGGTAATGGTCGCTTCCTGCTCCGACAACTGCGGGGAGCGCGGACGGAAATGGCCCTGGCGGTCAACGCCTACAACCTGAAACGAGCCATCAATGTGCTGGGTGCCCGTCGGTTGATCGAACTGTTGGGATAAATCCCGTCTTCCATTTCCAGCCATCAAAAACACCAACGCCCCGAACCAGTCGGGACGTTGGATTTGCCTAAGGTCAGGGCGTTTTCACACGCTCTGGATAAGCCGGCTTTGTTTTTGTTACTCAGGTCAGCCGCCCACTCGATAATCGTCAGATGCGGAACTGACGCACCAGCGCCCCCAGGCGCTCACCGAGGCCTGCCAGGCTGCGCGCCGTCTGTGCGCCGCGCTCGGTCTCGTCGGCAACACTGTCAACCGCCACCGCGATCTGGTGCACGCTGCGGTTGATCTCTTCGGCCACAGCCGTCTGCTCCTCGGCGGCACTGGCAATCTGCGCGTTCATGGCATTGATGGTGGCGATCAGTTGAGCGATGGCATCGAGCGACTCGCCGGCCTTGTTGGCCTGCTCGCTGGTCAGCTCGCCAGCATCGCTGGAGCGGCGCATCGACGTCACCGACTGCTGCGTACCCTGCTGCAGACGATCGATCATGCCCTGGATTTCCTGGGTGCTCTGCTGGGTCCGACTGGCCAGCGCGCGCACCTCATCGGCGACCACGGCAAAACCACGCCCGGCCTCGCCGGCGCGCGCCGCCTCGATGGCCGCGTTGAGCGCCAGCAGGTTGGTCTGCTCGGCGACCCCCTTGATCACGTCCAGCACCTGGCCGATGGCCTGGCTGTCGGCGGCCAGGCGGTTGACGGTCGCCACCGCGCGATCGAGGCCTTCGGCCAGGTGCTGGATTTCCCGCACCTGCTTGTCCACCAGCTCGCGTCCGGCACTGCTTTCGCGGTTCACGCCCTGGGCATTGTTCACCGCCGTGGCGGCGCTGCGCGCGACTTCCTGGGCGGTGGCGGACATCTCGTTCATCGCCGTGGCCACCTGGTCGATGCGTTCACGCTGCTCGCGCACCGCCTGGCTGCTCTGGCTGGAGATCTCTTCGACCCGTTGCGCCTGGCCTTCCACCTCGGCGGCGGTCTGCCCGACCCGCTCGATGAGCACCCGTACCTGGGCCACACTGGCGCTGAAGTCCTGGCCGAGCTCGGCCAGCTCGTCGCGGCTGGCGGCCTGGAAGCTCACCGTCATGTCGCCCGCCGCGACCTGCCGCATGACGCCCCGCAGGGCCTGCAGGGTCTGACGGATGGACAGGTAGAAGGCGCCATACAGGTAGGCGATCAGCAGCATGACGCCGAGCATGGCGGCGAGCAGGCCGAACATGCGCGCCTGCTGGGCGGCCAGGCGTTCGGCCAGGCGCTGCTCCAGTCGCTGCAGGCTGGCGTCCTCCAGCGCATGGGTGCGCGCCAGCAGGCCGCCCATCTGCTCGAAGAACACTGGCCAGGGCGTGCTCAGGCTGTCGGACATGATCACCTCTTCCTCCAGCCGACCGGCCAGCTCCGCCAGGCTGCTCAGGCTGGCTTCGGCCTGCGCCGCCAGGGCGCCACCGCGCAGCGGCTCCAGCATCAGCCCGTAGGCACCCTGCAGTTTTTCCAGGGCGCTCAGCAATTCATCCAGGCGCATGCTGTCATTGGAATGCAGCACGCCCTGCCCCAGCGCTGCCGTGCCGATGGTGCGCAACTGACCGAGCAGCATGGTGACTTCGGCGGTACCGCGACTGATCAGTTCGGTGCGCTGGCGCACCTCGGCCTCGGCGTCCTGTCCCAGGCCACTGTCATTGACGATGCGGTTGATGAAGACCTGGGCGGCGGCATACAGGCGCTCG
>JAEYXX010000005.1 GCA_023431055.1 Pseudomonadota bacterium | reverse complement strand
CCGCTGGTCTGGGTAGCAAGCAACAGCCTGAATACCAGTGAAGGCTGGGGCCTGGGCAATTTCCAGCAGGCCTTCTCTTCGCCGTTCTACCGCCAGGCCATGCGCCACAGCCTTGAGGTCGCCTTCTGGTCGAGCCTGTTCGGTATCGTCATCGCGATCATCAGCAGCTATTCGCTGCGTCAGGTCAGCAGCCGCCTGCGCGATTTCGTCATGGCCTTCTCCAACATGACCAGCAACTTCTCCGGCGTGCCGCTGGCCTTCGCCTTCATCATCCTGCTCGGCTTCAACGGCGCGCTGACCCTGCTGCTGATCCAGCTTGGCCTGATCGAGGGCTTCAACCTCTACTCGAAGAATGGCCTGATCGTGCTCTACACCTACTTCCAGATCCCGCTCGGCGTGCTGCTGCTCTACCCGGCCTTCGACGCCCTGCGCCAGGACTGGCGTGAGTCCGCAGCATTGCTCGGTGCCGGCACCTGGGACTTCTGGCGACACATCGGCCTGCCGGTGCTGACCCCGGCGCTGCTCGGCACCTTCGTCATCCTCCTGGCCAATGCTCTGGGCGCCTACGCCACGGTGTATTACCTGACCACCGGCAACTTCAACGTACTGCCGATCCGCATCGCGGCGATGGTCTCCGGCGACATCTCGCTGGACCCGAACCTGGCCAGCGCCCTGTCGATGATCCTGGTCGGGCTGATGGTACTGATCACCGCCGTCCACCAGTTGCTGCTGAAAAGGAGCCAGCATGTCACGCGCTAACAGGCCGTTTAAAAACGTAGGCGAGGCCGCCGATGCGAGGCAAAAACAGGCGAAAAAGCGGAGTTTACAAGCTGTAAATGAGCATTTTGAGCCTGGTTTTAACGAAGCAGCGGCAACGCAGGTAGTGTTTAAACCGCCTGTGAAAGCCCCCACCGCCAGCCTTTACCACCGCATCGTGGTCTGGCTGCTGTTCCTCATCCTGCTGCTGCCGCTGGCCGGTACCCTGCTTTACTCGCTATCCACCAGTTGGTCGGCGACCATCCTGCCGGACGGCCTGACGCTGAAGTGGTACGCCGCGCTGTGGAGTGATGAGCGCTTCCTGCGCGCCTTCGGCCAATCGCTGCTGGTGTGCTTCGGCGCCCTGGCGTTGTCGGTGGTGTTGATCCTGCCGCTGATGTTCGTGGTGCATTACCACTTCCCCAAGCTCGACACGCTGATGAACGTACTGATACTGCTGCCGTTCGCCGTGCCGCCGGTGGTGTCCTCGGTGGGCCTGCTGCAGCTCTACGGCTCCGGGCCGCTGGCGATGACCGGCACGCCGTGGATTCTGCTTGGCTGCTACTTCACCATCGCCCTGCCGTTCATGTACCGCGCCATCGCCAACAACCTGCAGGCGATCAACCTGCGCGACCTGATGGACGCCGCTCACCTGCTCGGCGCCAGTACCTGGAAGGCGGCCTTTCTGGTGGTGCTGCCGAACCTGCGCAAGGGCCTGATGGTGTCGTTGTTCCTCTCCTTCAGCTTCCTGTTCGGCGAGTTTGTCTTCGCCAACATGCTGGTGGGCACCCGCTATGAAACCCTGCAGGTGTACCTGAACAACATGCGCAACAGCAGTGGCCACTTCAACAGTGCGCTGGTGATTTCCTACTTCTTCTTCGTCCTGGTATTCACCTGGGCGGCCAACCGTTTGAACAGGGACAAGGCATGAGCTTGCTGAGCATCCATAACCTGCATAAAAGCTACGGCGACACCCGTATCTTCAGCGACATCAACTGCGAGATCGGCCAGGGCGAGTTCGTCACCTTGCTCGGCCCCTCCGGCTGCGGCAAGTCCACCCTGCTGCGTTGCATCGCCGGGCTGACCGACGTCGACGGCGGGCAGATCAATCTCGGTGGCGAAGACCTGGTGCCGCTGCCGCCGCAAAAACGCGGTATCGGCATGGTGTTCCAGAGCTATGCGCTGTTCCCCAACATGAGCGTGGCGCAGAACGTCGCCTTCGGCTTGCGCATGCAGAAAGTGGCCAGGGACGAAAGCGAGCAGCGCGTGCGCGAGGCACTGGCCATGGTCGAGCTGGGCGACTTCGCCGCACGCTATCCGCACCAGCTCTCCGGCGGCCAATGTCAGCGCGTGGCCCTGGCCCGCTCACTGGTCACCCGCCCGCGCCTGCTGCTGCTCGACGAGCCGTTGTCGGCTCTCGATGCACGTATCCGCAAACACCTGCGCGAACAGATCCGCGCCATCCAGCAGGAACTGAACCTGACCACCATCTTCGTCACTCACGATCAGGAAGAAGCGCTGACCATGAGCGATCGTATTTTCCTGATGAATGCCGGCCAGATCGTCCAGAGCGGCGACGCCGAAACTCTCTACACCGCGCCGGTGGATGCCTTCGCCGCCGGATTCATCGGCAACTACAACCTGCTCGAGGCCGATGCCGCCAGCCGCCTGCTGCTGCGCCCGGTCAACAGCCGTGTAGCGATTCGCCCGGAGGCGATCCAGATCGGTGGGGTGGGAATCGAAGGCACCATTGTCAGCCACAGCCTGCTGGGTAACGTCGTGCGCTACCGGGTCGAGGCCCGCGGCGTGCAACTGCTGGTGGACGTGCTCAATCGCTCCGCCGCCGACCTGCACCACAATGGCCAGAGTGTCAGCCTGGCCATTGGTGCCGATGCAATCCGGGAGGTGGCGTGATGGCCCTGGCGATTTTCGACCTTGACGAGACGCTGATCCACGGCGACTGCGCCAGCCTGTGGACACAGGAAATGGTGAAGATCGGCTGGGCCGACGGTGAATCCTTCATCGCCCACGAACAGGAGCTGATGCGCCAGTACGCCGCCGGCACCCTGGCCATGGAGGACTACATGGCCTTCACCCTGTCACCGCTGGTCGGCCGCACGCCCGAAGAGGTTGCCCATGTGGTCGAGCCCTTCGTCGAAGACGTTATCGAGCCGATTTTCTATAGCGACGCCAGCCGCACACTGGCCGCACATCGCACCGCTGGCGACCGCCTACTGGTGATCTCGGCCTCGGCGCATTTCCTGGTCAGCGCCATCGCCGAGCGCTTCGGCATCGACGAGGTATTGGCCATCGACCTGGAGCTGCAGCACGGCTTCTATACCGGGCGAACCGAGGGCGTGCTGACCTACCGTGAAGGCAAGGTGATCCGCCTGGAAAGCTGGCTGATCGAACAGGGCGAAAGCCTGGCTGGCGCCAGCTTCTATTCCGATTCCCGCAATGATCTGCCGCTGCTGCAGTTGGTGGACAAGCCCTTCGCCGTCAATCCCGACCCGACCCTGCGCGCCCACGCCGAACAGGCCGGCTGGCCGATTCTCAGCTGGCGCTAAGTGCAGGGCTCATGATGCCTTCGCAGGCCTCGATCAACGCCGCCGCCAATTCGCGCGCGTAACCGGGCAACTGGTTGCGCGCGTGCAGCGCCACTTCCACCGGCGCTACCGGGGCGAAGCCTTCGGCCTCGCCCAGCTCGCGGTGCTCGCTGGTGATCAACCGGCGCGGCAACAGGGTCAGACCCAGCCCGCCTTCGGCTGCGGCGCTGACCCCGGGCAGACTGCTGCTGACATAGGCGATGCGCCAGGGTTTGCCCATGGCGTCCAGGGCATGGGTCATCTCCAGGCGATACAGACCATTGGGCGGGAACACCGCCAGCGGCACCGGGTTGCGCGCCAGCACCGGGCGCGAGCGGCTGTCGAGCCAGGCCAGCGGTTCGGCCCAGCTGGCCAGGCCCTTGGCGCTGCCGGCGCGTTGCTTGATCAGCGCCAGGTCCAGCTCGCCGGCGTTGAACGCGCGCCAGACATCGTGGCTGAGGCCGCTGGTGATCTCCAGGCGAATCCCCGGATGGGCATCGGCGAAATCGGCCAGATAAGGGGTCAGGCTGTTGGCGGCGAAATCGTCCGGCACACCAAGGCGCACCTCACCCTCCACCGCGCTCTGCCCCAGCGCCAGCATGGCTTCGTCCATCAGCGCGACGATACGGTTGGCGTAGCCGAGCAGACGCTCGCCCTCGGTGGTGGTCACCACGTAGCGGCCGCTGCGGTCGAGCAGCTCGGCGCCAAGCTGCTCCTCCAGGCGCCGCACCTGCTGGCTGACGGTGGACTGGGTCAGATGCAGGCTGGCCGCAGCGCGGGTAAAACCGCCGGTCTGCACCACGGCGAGAAAACTGCGTAACAGCACCGGATCGAGCATGTCGCCACCCATCATGAAAGCCACTGACAGGCATTCTACTATTTAATTTCCGAATCCAGCCGCGAATTCCTATAGTGCTGGGGAGTCAGTTTCCGCGCAGGGACAGATCCCTGCGCCATTCACCCGCCGAGGCACTTTCTCGATGAGCAAAACGCCCTTCTACTACGCCCCGCATGGCGGCCATCCCGGTCAGGAGCAACTGCTGACCGACCGCGCCATGTTCACCGAAGCCTATGCCGTGATCCCCAAAGGCGTGATGCGTGACATCGTCACCAGCCACCTGCCGTTCTGGGACAACATGCGCATGTGGGTCATCGCCCGCCCGCTGACCGGCTTCGCCGAAACCTTCTCGCAGTACATCGTCGAAGTCGCCCCGAACGGCGGCAGCGACAAGCCCGAGTTGGACCCGAGCGCCGAAGGCGTGATCTTCGTCGTCGAAGGTACCTGCGACCTGAGCCTCAACGGCGCCCAGCACGCCCTGCGCCCGGGCAGCTACGCTTTCATTCCGCCAGAAAGCGATTGGTCGCTGCGCAACAACGGCAGCGAGGCGGTGCGCTTCCACTGGCTGCGCAAGGCCTACCAACCGGTAGAAGGCGTGCCGTATCCGGAAGCCTTCGTCACCCACGAGCAGGACATCGAGCCGATCGTCATGCCCGGCACCGAAGGCCGCTGGAGCACCACGCGCTTCGTCGAGATCAGCGACATGCGCCATGATATGCACGTCAACATCGTCAACTTCGAACCGGGCGGCGTAATCCCCTTCGCCGAAACCCACGTCATGGAACACGGCCTGTACGTGCTCGAAGGCAAGGCGGTGTACCGCCTGAACCAGGACTGGGTCGAAGTGGAAGCCGGCGACTTCATGTGGCTGCGCGCCTTCTGCCCGCAGGCCTGCTACGCCGGCGGCCCGAGCCGCTTCCGCTACCTGCTGTACAAGGATGTGAACCGCCAGATGCCGCTGACCCTGGGCGGTCTCAAGCGCTGAGCTCCATCGCTCTGTAGGAGCGGCTTCAGCCGCGAAGCAGTCACGGCGATACGCCATAACGACAAAGGCCACCCGAAGGTGGCCTTTGTCGTTCCAGCATTGCAATCAGCCATGGCGGATCAGGTGATCGAAGGCGCTCAGTGACGCCTTGGAGCCCTCGCCCATGGCGATGACGATCTGCTTGTACGGCACGGTGGTCACGTCACCGGCAGCGAACACGCCGGGGATGTTGGTCGCGCCCTTGGCATCGACGACGATCTCGCCGAAACGGCTGAGTTCGACAGTGCCCTTGAGCCAGTCGCTGTTGGGCAGCAGGCCGATCTGCACGAAGATGCCTTCCAGCTCGACGTTGTGCAGTTCCTCGGTGGTGCGGTCCTTGTACACCAGGCCGGTCACCTTCTGTCCGTCGCCCTTGACCTCGGTGGTCTGCGCGCTCTTGATCACGGTCACGTTCGGCAGGCTGTAGAGCTTCTTCTGCAGTACCGCGTCGGCACGCAGGGTGTCGGCGAATTCCAGCAGCGTGACGTGGGCGACGATGCCGGCCAGGTCGATGGCCGCTTCGACGCCGGAGTTACCGCCGCCGATCACCGCCACACGCTTGCCTTTGAACAGCGGGCCGTCGCAGTGCGGGCAGAAACACACGCCCTTGGCCTTGTACTCCTGCTCGCCGGGTACACCCATCTCGCGCCAGCGCGCGCCGGTGGAGAGAATTACGGTCTTGGCCTTGAGCGAAGCGCCGTTCTCGAACTTCACTTCGTGCAGGCCGCCTTCGCTGCTGGCCGGCACCAGAGCCGACGCACGTTGCAGATTCATCACGTCGACGTCGTATTCCTTGACGTGTTCTTCCAGCGCACGCACCAGTTTCGGGCCTTCGGTTTCCTTGACCGAGATGAAGTTCTCGATGGCCATGGTGTCCAGCACCTGACCGCCGAAGCGCTCGGCAGCGATAGCGGTGCGGATGCCCTTGCGCGCAGCGTAGATGGCCGCTGCGGCGCCAGCCGGGCCACCACCGACCACCAGCACGTCGAAGGCTTCCTTGGCACTCATTTTCTCGGCATCGCGATTGGCGGCGCCGGTGTCGATCTTGGCGAGGATTTCCTTCACGTCCATGCGACCGGAAGCGAAGACCTCACCGTTCAGGTAGATGCTCGGCACGGCCATGACCTGGCGACGCTCGACTTCTTCCTGGAACAGCGCACCGTCGATGGAGACGTTGCGGATATTGGGGTTGAGCACGGCCATCAGGTTCAGCGCCTGAACCACGTCCGGGCAGTTCTGGCAGGAGAGCGAGAAATAGGTCTCGAACTCGAACTTGCCTTCGATGCTCTTGATCTGCGCGATGGTGTCGGCATCCAGCTTGGAAGGATGGCCGCCCACCTGCAGCAGTGCCAGCACCAACGAGGTGAACTCGTGGCCCATGGGGATACCGGCGAAGGCAACGCCGGTGTCTTCGCCCGGACGATTCAGGGCGAAGGACGGACGGCGGGCATCGTTGCCGTCGGTCTTCAGAGTGATCTTGTCGGTCAGGCCGACGATGTCTTGCAGCAGCCCGAGCAGCTCCTGGGATTTTTCGCCGTCATCGAGGGACGCGACGATCTCGAACGGCTGGGTGACCTTTTCCAGGTAGGCCTTCAACTGGGCTTTAAGATTGGCGTCCAACATGGCGGAAATTCCTCAAATACGAAAATTCGGGCAATAAAATGCCCGGACGGATCGCGCCCGGGCATCGGGCACCACAAGGGCCGGTAAATGGCCCAAACAGCGCAGAGTTGGTCCTTTCCAACCTGAGACAGGCCGGAAAGGAAGTCGGCAAATTTAGATCTTGCCAACCAGGTCCAGCGAAGGAGCCAGAGTCTTCTCGCCTTCCTTCCACTTGGCCGGGCAAACCTGACCCGGGTTGGCGGCGGTGTACTGAGCAGCCTTCAGCTTGCGCAGGGTCTCGGAAACGTCACGAGCGATCTCGTTGGAGTGAATTTCCAGAGTCTTGATCTGACCTTCCGGGTTGATGATGAAGGTGCCGCGCAGAGCCAGGCCTTCTTCCGGGATGTGCACGCCGAAAGCGTTGGTCAGCTGGTGGGTCGGGTCACCGATCAGCGGGAACTGAGCCTTGCCAACGGCCGGCGAAGTTTCGTGCCAGACCTTGTGCGAGAAGTGAGTGTCGGTGGTCACGATGTAGACCTCGGCACCAGCCTTCTGGAACTCGGCGTAGTTGTTGGCAGCGTCTTCGATTTCGGTCGGGCAGTTGAAGGTGAAGGCAGCCGGCATGAAGATCAGCACGGACCACTTGCCCTGCAGGCTCTGCTCGGTGACTTCGATGAACTCACCGTTGTGGAAAGCATTGACCTTGAACGGCTGAACTTGAGTATTGATGAGGGACATCTCTGACTCCTTCTGAGGTTTCTGTGAGGGTTGAAATCTACGGTCGCTATATTAGCCACCTAACGGAAAAAAGCTTATTGATTACGGGCATGATATCGATTGAATGCACCAATCGATGGCTCAGCCAGCGCCATATGCGGGCTGCAGCCGTGGTTCAGACCAGGCCGGGATCAATCAGCAACGCAAGTTTACCCGCGACTTGGTTACCAGCGAGCGTCTCGAACGCCGCCTCATGGTCTTCGAACGCAAAACTGCTCTCCAGTTGCGGCTTTAACCGTCCTTCACCAAACAGCGGCCAAACCTGCTGCTGCAGGTCGTGCAGAAGATCGGCCTTGAACTGATCGTCGCGGTTGCGCAGGGTCGAACCGGTCAACTGGATGCGCTTGCCCAGTACCTGGGCCAGGTCCAGCGTGGCCTCGCGGCCGCCCATCAGGCCGATGTTGATCCAGCGACCGTCACGCGCCAGCAACTCCAGATTCAGCGCCGCGTACTGTCCGCCGACCGGATCGAGAATCACGTCGAACGGCCCGAAATCACGCAAGGCTTGCAGATCTTCACCACGCAGGGCGCCTCCCTGCGCACCAAGTGCTTCGCAGTAGGCCAATCGCTCGGCAGAGCCGACGCTGACCCAGCACGGGCTGCCGAATGCCTTGCACAGCTGGATGGCAGCCGAACCGACGCCACTGGCGCCAGCATGCAGCAGGACTTTTTCCCCGGGGCGCAGAGCGCCGAGCTGAAACAGATTGAGCCAGGCCGTGGCGTACACCTCCGGCACCACGGCAGCCTCAACCAGAGTCAACCCCTCAGGCACCGGCATGGCGTGACGTGCATCGAGCACCACTTCCTCGGCCATACCACCACCGGCGAGCAGGCAGCAGACGCGATCGCCCACCTGCCAGGCGCTGCCGGCACCCACTTCGACAATCACCCCGGAGCACTCCAGGCCCAGCGCCTGGCTGGCACCCGGTGGCGGCGGATAGAGCCCGGCACGCTGCAACAGGTCGGCCCGGTTAAGCCCAGCGGCCGCCACCTTGACGCGAATCTGCCCTGCATCACAGGCCTGCGCCGGTTGCTCCAGCCACTCTGCACGCCCTTCGACGCCTTGCAATGCCTTCATGCTGCCTCCATAGTGCAAGTGAACCGAGCCCAGCGCTGACCGCCGGGCTTTCGCCTAGCGCCAACGGAACCTGGCGCCCTCAAATACGGCCTAATATGCGTTATCACCTGCCACTACGTCGAATCAGCATGAAGCGCTCCCTTGCAAGCACCGCCCTCGCCCTCGTTCTCGGCCTCAGTGCCCTGCCGCTGGCGGCCAAGACCACCACAGCGACCAGTTGGGACTACCTGCAGCCGGATCGCGACCAGGTGATCGCCAGCCTCAACGTAGTGGAACTGCTGCGCCGCCACCACTACAACAAGCCGCCGCTCAACGATGAGCGTTCGGTTCAGATCTATGACAACTATCTGAAGTTGCTCGATCCGTCCCGCAGCTATTTCACTGCGGCCGACATCGCCGAATTCAACCAGTGGCGCACCAAGTTCGATGACCTGCTCAAGAGCGGCGACCTCGAACCGGGCTTCACCATCTATCGCCGCCACCTGACCCGTCTGGAAGAGCGCCTGAATTTCGCCCTGGCCGAACTGGGCAAAGGCGTCGACAAGATCGATTTCACCATCGATGAAGAGTTGCAGATCGACCGCGAGAAGGCGCCATGGGCCAAGGATCGCGCCGAGCTCGACGAACTATGGCGCAAACGCGTCAAGGACGAAGTGCTGCGCCTGAAAATCGCCGGCAAGGAAACCAAGGACATCCAGGAGCTGCTCACCAAGCGCTACAAAAACCAGCTGGCGCGGCTCAAGCAGACCCGTGGCGAGGACGTGTTCCAGGCCTACATCAACGCCTTCGCCACCACCTACGACCCGCACACCACGTACCTGTCGCCGGATAACGCGGAAAACTTCGACATCAACATGAGCCTGTCGCTCGAAGGCATCGGCGCCGTCCTGCAAAGCGACAACGAGCACGTCAAGGTGGTGCGCCTGGTGCCTGCCGGCCCGGCCGAGAAGAGCAAGCAGATCGCACCGGCCGACAAGATCGTCGGCGTCGCCCAGGGCACTGGTGAAATGGTCGACGTGATCGGCTGGCGCCTGGACGAAGTGGTCAAGCTGATCCGCGGCCCGAAAGGCTCCACCGTGCGCCTGGAAGTAATTCCGGCCAGCAACCCGCCCAGCGACCAGACCAGCAAGGTGGTCACCATCACCCGTGAAGCGGTCAAGCTGGAAGAGCAGGCGGCCAAGAAGAAGGTGTTGGAACTCAAGCACGACGGACGCGATTACAAGCTCGGCGTCATCGAGCTGCCGGCCTTCTATCTCGACTTCAAGGCCTTCCGCGCCGGCGACCCGAACTACAAGAGCACCACCCGTGACGTAAAACGCCTGCTCGACGAACTGCAGGCTGAGAAAGTCGACGGCGTGGTGATCGACCTGCGTAACAACGGCGGTGGTTCGCTGCAGGAAGCCACCGAGCTGACCAGCCTGTTCATCGAGCAGGGCCCCACCGTACTGGTACGCAACGCCGACGGTCGCGTCGACGTACTGGCCGACGAGAACAAGGGCGTCTACTACAACGGCCCGCTGGCCGTGCTGGTCAACCGCCTGTCCGCCTCTGCCTCGGAAATCTTCGCTGGCGCCATGCAGGATTATCACCGCGCGCTGATTCTCGGCGGCCAGACCTTCGGCAAGGGCACGGTGCAGACCATTCAGCCGCTCAACCATGGCGAACTGAAACTGACCCTGGCCAAGTTCTATCGCGTGTCCGGGCAGAGCACCCAGCATCAGGGCGTGATTCCCGACATCACCTATCCGGATGTCATGGACACCAAGGACATCGGCGAGAGCGCACTGCCCGCTGCCCTCCCCTGGGACAGCATTCGCCCGGCGATCAAACCCGAGCTGGACCCGATCAAGCCGTTTTTGGCCGAGCTCAAGGCTCGCCATGACAAGCGCACGGCCAAGGATCCGGACTTCGTCTTCACCCGTGACCGCCTGACCCTGGCCAAGAAGCTGATGGCCGAAACCACCGTCAGCCTCAACGAGCAGACCCGCCGGGCACGTCAGGCCGAAGTCGAGGCCAAGCAGCTGGCTCTGGAAAACAACCGCCGCCAGGCCAAGGGCGAAGAGCCGCTCAAGGAACTGGAAAAGGAAGACGAAGACGCGCTGCCATTGGCGGACGACAAGAGCACGCCGGAAGATGACGCCTACCTCGCAGAAAGCGGGCGCATCCTGCTCGATTACCTGGGGCTGAATCCGTCGCTCGCGCTGCATTGAGGCGATTCAACGAACGTCATCAAATCGTCATCGAACTGTCGTGAAATGCAGAGGCCGGTTAAAACCGGCCTCTTCGTTTCCGGCAGATCGAGAACACCATGACCGTCACCGAGCAGTTGAGCGCACTGGGCAAAATCCTCGCTCACGGCGACCTCAGCAGCCTGTTCCAACCTATCATCTCGCTGTCCGAACAGCGCATTCTCGGCTACGAGGCACTGACTCGCGGGCCATCCAACAGTCCACTGCATTCGCCGTTGACGCTGTTCGCCGTAGCCCGCCATGCTGGCCGCCTTAGCGAGCTGGAAATGGCCTGCCGCAAGAGCGCCTGCAAAGGCTTCAGCGCCATGGGCCTGGAGGGCAAGCTGTTTCTCAACGTCTCGCCGGAATCGCTGCTCGATCCCACTCACCAGCCCGGCCGCACCCTGAAGTTGCTGCAGGCCTTCGGTATCCCGCCGAGCCAGGTGGTGATCGAACTCACCGAACAGTCGCCCACCGAAGACTTCGCCCTGCTCGACAATGCCCTGCACCACTACCGCGCCATGGGCTTTTCCATCGCCCTGGATGATCTGGGCGCCGGCTATTCCAGCCTGCGCCTGTGGTCGGAGCTGCGCCCGGACTACGTGAAGATCGACCGTCATTTCATCGATGGCATTCATCAGGATGCAGTGAAACGCGAATTCGTCGGCTCCATCCTGAAAATGGCCGAGGCCTCACGCGCGCAGGTGATCGCCGAAGGCATCGAACTCCCCGAAGAGCTGGCTGTGCTGACGGAGATGGGCGTCGATCTGGTTCAGGGCTACCTGCTCAGCCGGCCACAGGAAAAGCCGCCGCGCGATGCGCGCCAGTTGCTGCCTCAGATACAGAGCAACCAGGCCAGCCTCAGCGAAGACAGCCATGATCTGAGCCCCCTGCTCAACGACCAGATCGCGGTCGATCAGAACACCCCCATCGCCGAAGTGCTGGACGTCTTTCGCGCTCAGGCCAATCTCAATTCCCTGGCGGTACTGGACGCCCAGCGGCAACCGGTCGGCATCGTCCACCGTCACTCGCTGTCCGAAGCGCTGCTCAAGCCTTTCGCCACCGATCTGTTCGCGCGCAAGGCCATCAGCCGGCTGATGAGTCAGGACTTTCTCGCCGTGGAGCTGACCCAATCGCTGCAAAAGGTCAGCCGCCTGCTCACCAGCCGCGCCCGCCAGCGTATCGAGGAAGACTTCATCATCATCCAGAACGGCCGCTATCTGGGCCTGGGACGGGTGATCGACGTACTCAAGCTGATCACCGAGCAGAAGCTGCAGCAGGCGCGCCACGCCAACCCACTAACCCTGATGCCGGGCAACGTGCCGATCCAGCAATGCCTGAGCCGCTTGCTGCAACAGCAGCGCGAAGCGGCCGTGTGCTACGTCGATATCGACAGCTTCAAGCCCTTCAACGATCTCTACGGCTATGCCAAGGGCGACGAGGTGCTGCTGTGCCTGGCGCAGTGCCTGAACGAGCGGGTCGATCCGGCGCGTGATTTCGTCGGCCATATCGGCGGTGACGATTTCATGCT
>JAEYXX010000136.1 GCA_023431055.1 Pseudomonadota bacterium | reverse complement strand
CGATGGTGATCATCGCCTCGATGGTCGGCGCCGGTGGCCTGGGTAACGATGTACTGGCGAGTATCCAGCGCCTGGACATCGGGCTAGGCTTCGAAAGCGGCATGGCCGTGGTGCTGCTGGCGATCATCCTCGACCGCATCACCGAAAGCTTCGGCACGCCGCAAACCAACAAACGCGGCCTATTCGCCTGGTTCAGTGGCAAGCTGCAGCGCCAGTCCACTTAATCCGTTTTTTCACTTCACAGGGAACCGCAGATGAAAACGATCAAGACCACCGCCGCCATCGGCCTGCTGTCCTGCGCACTGATGCAGGGCGCCATGGCCGCCGAGCCGGCCAGTTGCAAACAAGTGCGTTTCGCCGAGATCGGCTGGGCCGACATCGCCGCCACCACCGGCGTGGCCATGACCCTGGCCGAAGGCCTGGGCTATCAGCCGCGCAAGATCATGGCTTCGGTACCGATCGCCTTCACTGGGGTGAAGAACGGTCAGATCGATGCCTTCCTCGGCTACTGGGCACCGTCGATGGATTCGGTGATCGAGCCCTTCCTCAAGGACGGTGGCGTCAAGGTCCTGGAGAAAGCCAACCTCGAAGGCGCCAAGTACACCCTGGCGGTGCCCTCCTACGCGGCAGAGGCCGGCCTAAAGAGCTTTCAGGACATCGCCAAGTTCAAGGACCAGCTGGGCGGCAAGATCTACGGCATCGAGCCGGGTAACGACGGCAACCTGCTGATCGACGGCATGATCAAGAACAACCAGTTCGGCCTGGGCGACTTCCGCATGGTCGAGTCCAGCGAAGCCGGCATGCTGGTGCAGGTGTCGCGCGCCATCAAGAAGAAGGAACCGGTGGTGTTCCTCGGCTGGGCGCCGCACCCGATGAACACCCAGCACGACATCACCTACCTGTCCGGTGGTGACGACGTGTTCGGCCCCGACTATGGCGCAGCCAAGGTCTACACCGTGGTACCGCCGGATTACGAAGCGCGCTGCGAGAACGTCGGCAAACTGCTGAACAACCTGCAGTTCACCGTCGATATCGAAAGCCAGCTGATGGAAAAGGTACTGGAGAAGGAAAACCCGCAGAACGTCGCCAAGGAGTGGATCAAGGCCAACCCGGCGATCCTCGACCAGTGGCTGAGCGGCGTGACCACCTTCGACGGCCAGGACGGCGTTGCCGCCGTGAAGAAACACGTAGGGCTGTAACCAGCCACGACCCGATTCGGGCTCGCCCTTAGGCGGCGAGCCCGGACACCTCCCCAACAACCATTAGCGGCTGATGTCTGGCCGTGACGGGGAGGCTTTGCCCGCGAACCGGCAATCTGCTGCGCGATACGGATTCGCAAGGCCCGCAATGAGAACGAGCCAGTCAACGATCTTGCAACTGCCACTCACTGATGGAGCACAACAACTATGCGCGTACTCAAGCAACTCTGCCTCGGCGCTGCCGCCCTGGCCATCGGCATGGGCAGCGCCCTGGCCGCCGACAAACCCACCCTGAAAATCGGCTACGTCAACGGCTGGGACGACAGCGTCGCCGTCACCCATGTCGCAGGTGAAATCCTGCAAAGCAAACTCGGCTACACGGTCGAGCTGAAACCGGTCGAACCCGCCATCATGTGGCAGGGCGTGGCCCGCGGCGACCTCGATGTCACCCTCTCCGCCTGGCTGCCGGCCACCCACGGCGAGTACTACGAAAAGCTCAAGGACAAGGTTGAGGTGCTTGGCACCAACTACTCCGGCGCCAAGATCGGCCTGATCGTGCCGGACTACGTCGAAGCCAAGACCATCGAAGACCTGGAGAAGTACGCCAAGGACTTCGACGGCAAGATCACCGGTATCGACGCCGGTGCCGGCGTGATGCGCCGCACCGAGGACGCCATCAAGGCATACAACCTGACCAGCATCAAGCTGATGCCCAGCTCCGGCCCGGCCATGGCCACCGCCCTGACCCGCGCCGAGAAAGCGCAGAAGCCGATCGTGGTCACCGGCTGGATCCCGCACTGGATGTTCGCCAAGTGGAAGCTGCGCTTCCTCGAAGATCCGAAGAAAGTCTTCGGTGATGACGAGCGCGTCGACACCGTGGCCAACCCGCAGCTCAAGGGCAAGGCTGCCGACGCTGCCGCCTTCCTCAGCAAGATTTCCTGGAGCGGTGAAGAAGTCGGTTCGGTCATGCTGGCCATTCGTGAAGGCGCCAAGCCGGATCAGGCCGCCAAGGACTGGATCGCGGCCAACCCGGAGCGCGTTGCCGAGTGGCTGAAATAAGCCTCGACGCGTAACACCACAAAGCGGGCCGCAGCCCGCTTTGTCGTTTCTGCTTGCCGCGCCATGTAATTGATCGAATGATCAATATCCGCCTAGACTGCGCCCTCCTACCTCCACGGAGAGCCCCATGCCCAAGGTCGGCATGCAGCCCATTCGCCGCTCGCAACTGATCGCCGCCACTCTGGAAGCCGTGGACCAGGTTGGCATGGCCGATGCCAGCATCGCCTATATCGCCCGCCTGGCCGGCGTCTCCAACGGCATCATCAGCCACTACTTCAAGGACAAGAACGGCCTGCTCGAAGCGACCATGCGTCACCTGATGCAGGCGTTGCGCGATGCCGTGGCCGAGCGGCGCCGGACGCTGAGCGACGACAGCCCGCGCGCACACCTGAAGGCGATGATCGATGGCAACTTCGACGACAGCCAGGTCAGCGGCCCGGCGATGAAAACCTGGCTGGCATTCTGGGCCAGCAGCATGCATCAGCCGGCCCTGCGCCGCCTGCAGCGGGTCAACGATCACCGCCTCTACTCCAACCTGTGTGGTCAGTTCCGCCGCGCGCTGCCGCAGGATCAGGCACGCCTTGCCGCACGTGGTCTGGCCTCGCTGATCGACGGCCTGTGGCTGCGCGGTGCGCTTTCCGGCGAAGCCTTCGATACCGAACAGGCGCGCCGCATCGCCTACGACTACCTCGACCTGCAGCTGGCCAAGGCCCGTTAGGGGTTTTCGGCGGCGAGGTCTCTGCAGCTCGATCCTTCCTGACTCTGGCGGGCTAAAGCCCACCCTACCGCTGCGTGGTTTGCTCACTTGGCATGTCGCGTTTGGCTGCGCTCTGTCGTTTTTATTGATTGATCGTTCAATTTAAATAAAATAGGCTGTTCTCTCAACAGATCGAAGACAGAGGACAGCCCATGCCCCGTTTCGCCGAACAGCTGCTCTACATCGGTGGCCAGTACGTAGCCGCCAGCAGTGGAGAGACCTTCGACAGCATCAACCCGGCCACCGGCGAGGTGCTGGCCAAGGTGCAAGGCGCCAGCCAGGCAGACGTGGATCGCGCCGTGGCCAGCGCCGCCGAAGGGCAGAAGATATGGGCTGCGATGACCGCCATGCAGCGCTCGCGCATCCTGCGCAAGGCGGTGGATATCCTCCGCGCGCGCAACGATGAGCTGGCCGAGCTGGAAACCCTCGACACCGGCAAGCCGCTTTCCGAAACCCGCTACGTAGACATCGTCACTGGCGCGGACGTGCTGGAGTACTACGCGGGCCTGATCCCGGCCATCGAAGGCGAGCAGATTCCGCTGCGCGAAACCTCCTTCGTCTACACCCGCCGCGAACCGCTGGGCGTGGTCGCCGGCATCGGCGCGTGGAACTACCCGATCCAGATCGCCCTGTGGAAATCCGCCCCGGCCCTGGCTGCCGGCAACGCGATGATCTTCAAACCCAGCGAAGTCACCTCGCTGACCGCACTGAAGCTGGCCGAGATCTATACCGAGGCCGGCCTGCCCGCGGGCGTGTTCAACGTGGTCACCGGGCTGGGCAGCGCTGTGGGCCAATGGCTGACCGAGCATCCGGGCATCGAGAAGGTGTCCTTCACCGGCGGCACCGTCACCGGCAAGAAGGTGATGGCCAGCGCCTCCAGCTCCAGCCTCAAGGAAGTGACCATGGAGTTGGGCGGCAAGTCGCCCTTGATCGTGTTCGAAGACGCCGACCTCGACCGCGCCGCCGATATCGCAGTGATGGCCAACTTCTACAGCTCCGGCCAGGTGTGCACCAACGGCACCCGCGTGTTCGTGCCGCGCATGCTGCAGGCGCGTTTCGAGAGCAAGGTGCTGGAGCGGGTCAAACGCATCCGCCTGGGCGATCCGCTGGATGACGCCACCAACTTCGGCCCGCTGGTGAGCTACGCGCACATGGAGCGCGTGCTCGGCTACATCGACAAGGGCCGCAGCGAAGGCGCGCGTTTGCTGATCGGCGGCGCACGTGTCACCGACGGCGACTACGCCAAGGGCGCCTACGTTGCCCCCACCGTGTTCACCGATTGCCGGGACGACATGACCATCACCCGTGAGGAAATCTTCGGCCCGGTGATGAGCATCCTCATCTACGACGACGAAGACGAAGTGATCCGCCGCGCCAACGACACCACCTACGGCCTCGCCGCTGGCGTGGTGACCCGCGACCTCAATCGCGCGCACCGGGTCATTCACAAGCTGGAAGCCGGTATCTGCTGGATCAACACCTGGGGCGAGTCGCCGGCCGAAATGCCGGTGGGCGGCTACAAGCAGTCCGGCGTCGGCCGCGAGAACGGTCTGGTCACCCTCGGCCACTACACCCGCATCAAGTCGGTACAGCTGGAAATGGGCGATTACGCCTCGGTTTTCTAAGGGCTACAGGCTGCAGGCCTCAGGCTCCAGGCAAAGAGCAACAGCCTGTCGCCTGAAGCTTGTGGCCTGCAGCCTCCGCAGGAGAGCTTCTATGGAATTCGATTACATCATCATCGGCGCCGGCTCGGCCGGTAACGTCCTGGCCACTCGCCTGAGCGAAGATGCAGACGTCAGCGTACTGCTGCTCGAGGCAGGCGGCCCCGACTATCGCCTGGATTTCCGCACCCAGATGCCCGCCGCCCTGGCCTTCCCCCTGCAGGGCCGACGCTACAACTGGGCCTACGAGACCGACCCCGAGCCGCACATGAACAACCGCCGCATGGAGTGCGGGCGCGGCAAGGGCCTGGGCGGCTCATCCTTGATCAATGGCATGTGCTACATCCGCGGCAACGCCCTGGACTTCGACAACTGGGCCAAGTCCAAGGGCCTGGAGGACTGGACCTACCACGACTGCCTGCCCTACTTCCGCAAGGCGGAAAGCCGCGACATCGGGCCCAACGACTACCACGGCGGCGACGGCCCGGTCAGCGTGACCACGCCCAAGGTCGGCAACAATCCGCTGTTCCACGCCATGGTCGAGGCCGGGGTGCAGGCCGGTTATCCGCGCACGGACGACCTCAACGGCTATCAGCAGGAAGGCTTCGGCCCGATGGATCGCACCGTGACACCCGAAGGCCGCCGCGCCAGCACCGCCCGTGGCTATCTGGACCAGGCGCGGGGGCGGCCCAACCTGACCATCGTCACTCACGCCACCACCGACCGCATTCTGTTCGACGGCAAGCGCGCCAGCGGCGTCAGCTACCTGATCGGCAAGGCCAGCGAGCCAACCATCGCCCGTGCTCGACGCGAAGTGCTGCTGTGCGCCGGCGCCATCGCCTCGCCGCAGATTCTGCAGCGTTCCGGGGTCGGCCCCGCCGCACTGCTGCGCGAACTGGACATCGCCCTGGTGCACGAGCTGCCCGGCGTCGGCCAGAACCTGCAGGATCACCTGGAGATGTACCTGCAGTACGCCTGCACCCAATCGGTGTCGCTGTACCCGGCGCTCAAGCTGCTCAACCAACCCGGCATCGGCGCGCAGTGGCTGTTTACCGGCAACGGCATCGGCGCCAGCAACCAGTTCGAGGCCGGCGGTTTCATCCGCACCCGCCCGGAGTTCGCCTGGCCCAACATCCAGTTCCACTTCCTGCCGGTGGCGATCAACTACAACGGCAGCAACGCAGTCAACGAACACGGTTTCCAGGCCCACGTCGGTTCCATGCGCTCGCCCAGTCGCGGGCGCATCCAGCTCAAGTCGAAAGACCCGCGCCAGCACCCGAGCATCCTCTTCAACTACATGAGTCATGAGCAGGACTGGCAGGAGTTTCGCGACGCCATCCGCCTCACCCGCGAGATCATGGCGCAGCCGGCGCTCGACCCTTACCGCGGCCGCGAGATCAGCCCCGGTATCGACTGCCAGAGCGATGCCGAACTGGACGCCTTCATTCGCGAGCACGCGGAAACCGCCTTCCACCCGTCCTGCTCGTGCAAGATGGGCGAGGACGACATGGCGGTGGTCGACGGCCAGGGCCGCGTGCACGGCGTACAGGGCCTGCGCGTGGTGGATGCCTCGATCATGCCGGAGATCATCACCGGCAACCTCAACGCCACCACCATCATGATGGCCGAGAAGATCGCCGACCGGATCCGCGGGCGTCAGCCACTGCCGCGCAGCACCGCCCCCTATTTCGTCGCTGGCGAGCGGCCGGTGCGCGGGCAACCGCAGCGAGAAGTCTCGGCAGCCTGAGTTCGAAGGGCTCGCGCGCCCTGTCGCGGATCAGTCCGCGCCTATCGTCCGAGCCCCGAGCCATACCGAGCCGGCTGATACCGCTTGCAGGCCGGAGCGAATTTATTCGCGCCAGCGCCGTCGAACGGGGGCACTTGCGCAATAATGGCGGAGCGGTGACAGCCGCCACTGACTGCCGGACGCCTCATGCAACCCACGCTCAGCCAACTCGACCCACGCACCGCCCGCCTGCTGCCATGGATAGTGGCCATCGCCTTCTTCATGCAGACGCTGGACGGCACCATCCTCAATACCGCGTTACCGGCGATGGCCGGCGACCTC
Source organism: Pseudomonadota bacterium (assembly GCA_023431055.1). Classification (GTDB taxonomy): domain Bacteria; phylum Pseudomonadota; class Gammaproteobacteria; order Pseudomonadales; family Pseudomonadaceae; genus Aquipseudomonas. The sequence continues at coordinate 8,253 of JAEYXX010000136.1, read as the reverse complement.
AACGAAGACCCGCTGCGCATGCAGTCGGTGGTGATCGCCTACATGCTCACCGTGGCGCTGCTGATTCCCGCCTCGGGCTGGATCGCCGACCGCTTTGGCACACGGCGCATCTTCTTCGGCGCCATCGCCCTGTTCAGCCTCGGCTCGCTGCTCTGCGCACTGTCGGAATCGCTGAGCATGCTGATCGCTGCACGGGTCACCCAGGGCCTGGGTGGCGCGCTGATGATGCCGGTCGGACGGCTGGTGGTGCTGCGCGCCTATCCGCGCTCGGAGCTGGTGCGGATCATGAGCTTCATCACCCTGCCTGGCCTGCTCGGCCCACTGATCGGCCCGAGTCTTGGCGGCTGGCTGGTGGAAGTGGCGAGCTGGCACTGGATCTTCCTGATCAACCTGCCAGTCGGGCTGCTCGGTTGCTGGGCGGCGCTGCGACATATGCCGGATCTGCGCGGGCCGGAACGCAGTCGCTTCGATACCGCAGGGTTCCTGCTGTTCGGCGCCGCCATGCTGCTGATCACCGTGGCCCTCGAAGGGCTCGGTGAGCTGCACCTGCCGACCATGCGCGTGGTGCTGCTGTTGCTCGGCGGCATGGCCTGCCTGGCCGCTTACTGGCTGCGCGCCGGACGCATCGAGCACCCCTTGTTCGCCCCGTCGCTGTTCCACACCCGCAGCTTCGCCGTGGGCATCATCGGCAACCTCTTCGCTCGCCTTGGCAGCGGCGCACTGCCCTTTCTCACGCCGCTACTGCTGCAACTGGCGATGGGCTATTCGCCCGCCCAGGCCGGCATGAGCCTGATCCCTCTGGCACTGGCCGCCATGGCGGCCAAACCACTGGCCAGACCGCTGATCGAACGCCTCGGCTACCGCAACATCCTGACCAGCAACACCCTGCTGCTCGGTGCACTGATCGCCAGCCTGGCGCTGGTGGACAGCGATACGTCGACACTGCAACTGATCATTCAGCTGAGCCTGATCGGCGCCTGCAACTCGCTGCAGTTCACCGCGATGAACACCGTGACCCTGATCGATCTGGACAACCGTGACGCCAGCAGCGGCAACAGCCTGCTGTCGGTGGTGGTGCAGCTGGCGATGGGCCTTGGCGTTGCCTCAGCGGCGGCGCTGCTCAGCGGTTTCAGCCGCGAGATGGGCGGCAGCGAGCACGTGCTGCAGGCGTTCCAGGCCACCTATCTGTGCGTCGGCCTGTTGTCGATGCTGGCAGCGGCGATCTTCCTGCAACTGGATGCGAAAGACGGCCGCGGCGGGGGCAATATCGAGGTTTCAGCGGACGAATGATCGGGCCTGCTACACTGCCGGCCTGTTTCTCCATGCCCGAGCCACTGCCGTGACCGCCAACGCCTTCGCCAGCCTGCCCCTTTCCGCCGCCATGCAGGCCAACCTCGCCGCCATCGGCTATGCCGAGATGACGCCGATCCAGGCCGCCAGCCTGCCGCTGATTCTCAAGGGCCGCGACCTGATCGCCCAGGCCAAGACCGGCAGCGGCAAGACCGCCGCCTTCGGCATCGGCCTGCTGCATCCCCTCAATCCGCGCTACTTCGGCTGCCAGGCGCTGGTGCTGTGCCCGACACGCGAGCTGGCCGACCAGGTGGCCAAGGAAATTCGCCGGCTTGCCCGCGCCGCCGACAACATCAAGGTACTGACCCTGTGTGGTGGCGTGCCCTTCGGCCCGCAGATCGGCTCGCTGGAGCATGGTGCCCACGTCATCGTCGGCACGCCGGGCCGGGTGCAGGAACACCTGCGCAAGGGCACGCTGAAGATCGACGGGCTCAATACTCTGGTGCTCGACGAGGCCGACCGCATGCTCGACATGGGCTTCGTCGACAGCATCAGCGAGATCATCGAACAGACCCCGGCGCGCCGGCAGACCCTGCTGTTCTCCGCCACCTATCCGGCCGGCATCGAGCAACTCGCCGCGCGCTTCCTGCGCACACCTGAGCGAGTCGAGGTCGAGGCGCTGCACGACGATGATCAGATCGAGCAACGCTTCTACGAAATCGCGCCCGGCCAGCGCATGCAGGCAGTCAGCACCCTGCTACGGCATTTTCGCAAGCAGCCGGTGGTGGCCTTCTGCGCCACCCGCCAGCAATGCGATGAGTTGGCGGCACAACTGGAGGCCGAGAAGATTTCCGCCGCAGCCCTGCACGGCGATCTGGAGCAACGCGAGCGCGACCAGATTCTCGCCCTGTTCGCCAACCGCAGCCTGAGCGTACTGGTGGCCACCGACGTCGCAGCGCGCGGCCTGGATATCGCCGGGCTGGAAATGGTGATCAACGTCGAGCTGTCGCGCGATGCCGAAGTGCATATCCACCGCATCGGCCGCAGTGGTCGCGCCGGTGACAAGGGTCTGGCGCTGAGCCTGGTGGCGCCCGCCGAAGCCAGCCGTGCCCAGGCCATCGAAACCCTGCAGGGCAAGACACTGGCCTGGTATCCGCTGCCTGCCACCAAGTCTGGTGGCGAACCGCTGCTGCCACCCATGCACACACTGTGCATCGGGGCCGGGCGCAAGGAGAAACTACGCCCGGGCGACATCCTCGGCGCCCTGACCGGTGAAGCCGGCATCCCAGGCGATCAGGTCGGCAAGATCGCTCTGTTCGATTACCAGGCCCTGGTCGCCGTGCAGCGTGATGTGGCGCGCCAGGCTCTGAAACGCCTGAGCGAAGGCAAGATCAAGGGCAGAACGCTGCGTGTGCGGCTATTGTAAGAGCCGCCTCGTGATCGACCGCACTCGCTCTAGCTCGCAAGATCGCGAACGGCCTCCTAGGCTGATATAAAGGATCAAACGGCCTGGGCCGGAGTTACCCATGCGCAATATTCTGGTCATCGAAGACAGCCCTCTGGTCCTGAAGATCCTCGAGCATCTGTTCCGCCAGGAAAACGATCTGGAGCCGATCTTCTGCGCCTCGCTGGCCGAGGCCGAGGTCATGCTGGAGACCTCCGCTTCGCTGTTCTTCGCCGCCATCGTCGACCTGCACCTGCCGGACGCACCGGACGGCGAAAGCGTCGATCTGGTGATGCGCTACCACCTGCCCTGCATCGTGCTCAGTGGCAGCTACAACGAACAGCGGCGCGACGACCTGCTGATGAAAGGCGTGGTCGACTACGTGCTCAAGGAAAGCCAGCACTCCTACGAGTACGCCTTCCGCCTGCTGCACCGGCTCGATCACAACAGCCATATCAAGATTCTCATCGCCGACGACTCTGCAGCGCAGCGCCATTACATCCGCCACATTCTCGAAGCGCACCACTACCAGATCATCGAAGCCAGCGACGGCAAGGAGACTCTGCGCCAGCTGAACCAGCACCCCGACCTCGACCTGCTGGTCCTCGATCATGCCATGCCGGGCGTCAGCGGCTTCGAGCTGGTCAAGCTGCTGCGCCAGAAGCTGCGCCTCAATGACCTGATCATCATTGGCGTTTCCGCCGACCCCAAAGGCTCGCTCAGCGCCCAGTTCATCAAGCATGGCGCCGACGATTTCCTGCGCAAGCCGTTCTGCCCGGAAGAGCTGAACTGCCGGGTGATGTCGACCCTGGAGCGCCGCGACCTGTTGCGCGCCCTGAAGAAGGCGGCGCAGTTCGATGCCCTGACCGGCTTGAACAATCGCCGGGCCTTCTACGAACAGGGCCTGAAGATGCTGCAGCAGGCGCAACGGGAAGGCCGCGAGGTCAGCGTGGCGATGCTCGACCTCGATCACTTCAAGCAGATCAACGATGGCTTCGGCCATGCCAGCGGCGACAGCGCCCTGGTGGTATTCGCACGGGCGATGAGCAATGCCTTCCCCGACATGCTGCTCGGCCGCCTGGGTGGCGAGGAGTTCGCCCTGCTCACCCTGCATGGCGCGGAGCACGTAGCCCAGGCGCTGGATAGATTGCGCCGCCAGTGTGCCGGGCTGCACTACACCGTAGGCGCCCCGCCGTTATCGTTCAGCGCCGGGCTGTATCAGGGTGAGCCGGAAGACCTGGAGAGCCTGCTGCACGAAGCCGACATTCGCCTGTATCGGGCCAAGCAGCAGGGCCGCGCGCGCACTGTCCTGGCCTGATCAGGGAGCGTGCCGCTGTAGCGTCGTGGCATAGCTGCCATCGTCGCTCATCGCCTGAATCGCTGCATCGAAGCGTCTGGCGATCTCGCGAAAATGGGGATGGCTGCGCCTCACCAGTATGTGCAGGCCATTCTCGCTCAGCGGCAAGGGCAAGAACTCCAGCTCATCGCGAATGGAGTTCAACTCTCGCGCGAGAACATGACGCGCCACCAACTCGTCTTCCAGCGCGAGCTGCACTCGCCCGGCATGCAACATGCGTGCGGCAATCTCGAAGCTGCCGACACCCACCTTGAGCAGGCGCGGGTCGCTGTCGAACTCCTTGGAATAGGCATAGCCGCGAATCACCGCGATGCTGTACGGGTAGAGATCGGCCAGGTTTTCGAAGCGAATCGAGCCGCCCTTGCGCTGCATCAGGCGGATGCGATTGACCAGATAGGGCTGGGAAAAATAGCCGTACTCGGTGCGCTCGGCGCTGTACCAGGCGTTGATCAGCACGTCGTAGTCGCCGCGCTTGAGCCCCAATACCGCTCGCTCCCAGGGCACTTCCACATAACTGGTGCTGTAGCCCGCGCGCTTGAGCGCCTGTTCCACCAGGTCACTGGCCAGCCCCTTGCCGGGAAGTTCCTGGTCATTGAAAGGCGGCCAGGGATTGGCCACCAGACGCAGCAGTTCGGCCGAGGCCAGCGCAGGCGACAGCAGGAGGAGCAATAGCCAGACGCGTACTGCAGGCATGGGTGGCAATCCATCCGAAATCTTCGTTCTAGTGATAGCAGGCGCAGGGCCACTCGTCACTGTCTCAAATTCGAGACAGCCACCGGAGCATGCCACTGGTGCCAGTCGCATGCCGACAGAACCGGTTGTACAGAGCGGCTTCGGGTAAACTTGCAGGATTTTCACGCAGCCTTTGTGCGGCAATGAACCACCCGGGGACCTCTCGTGTTGCAAACCGACGTACTGATCATCGGCGCAGGCGCCGCCGGCCTCATGTGCGCTGCCACCGCCGCCGCTCGTGGCCGTCGGGTGCTGGTGCTCGACCACGCCAACAAGGCCGGCAAGAAGATTCTCATGTCCGGTGGTGGCCGCTGCAACTTCACCAACCTGTACTGCGAGCCGGGTAATTTCCTCTCCGGTAACCCGCACTTCTGCAAGTCTGCCCTGGCGCGCTTCACTCAATGGGACTTCATCGGCCTGGTGGCCAAGCACGGCGTGCCCTACCACGAGAAGAAACTCGGCCAGCTGTTCTGCGACAACAAGTCCAGCGACATCCTCGAGTTGCTGCTGGCCGAGTGCGCCGAGTCGGGTGCGGAGATTCGCCTGAACACGGCGGTGCAGCGTATCGAGAAACGCGAAGGCGGCTTCCTGCTGCACAGCGATCTTGGCGAGGTGACTTGCCAATCCCTGGTGATCGCCACCGGCGGATTGTCGATTCCAACCCTCGGCGCCACCGGCTTCGGCTATCAGGTGGCCAGGCAGTTCGGCCACGAACTGCTGCCGACTCGCGCCGGGCTGGTGCCCTTCACCATCACCGAACCGCAGCTCAAGGCGTTGTGCACGGAGCTGTCCGGCACCTCGGTGGAAGACTGCCGGGTAAGCTGCAACGGCCAGAGCTTCGTCGAGAACATCCTGTTCACCCATCGAGGCCTGTCCGGTCCGGCGATTCTGCAGATTTCATCCTACTGGCAACCAGGTGACACCCTGCACATCGACTTGCTGCCGCATATCGACCTGCCCGAGTGGCTGGCCACGCAGCAGCGCGAACGCGGCAACAGCGAACTGAAAACCCTGCTGGCCGAGCTGTTCACCAAGAAGATGGCAACGCTGCTGGTGGACAGCTGGTTCACCAACAAACCGATGAAGCAGTACACCGCTGGCGAGCTGAAGGCGATTACCGAGCGCCTGTCCGACTGGCAACTGGTACCAGCCGGCACCGAAGGCTACCGCACCGCGGAGGTAACCCTGGGTGGAGTGAACACCGACGAGGTGTCGTCGAAAACCCTGGAATCGCTGAAAGTGCCGGGTCTGTACTTCATTGGTGAAGTACTGGATGTCACCGGCCACCTCGGCGGGTTCAACTTCCAGTGGGCCTGGGCATCCGGTTACGCGGCCGCGCAATACGTCTGAAGCCAAAAAATTTGCGCCCCAGCCGATGGCGCGACGGGAACTGCTAACGCGGCGCAGACTCTGCTATGAACAGCAGACGCGAAGCTGCGTACAACAGGGACGGCCCCGCCTCATGACGCTCGAACAAGGCCAGATATTCGTCATTCTCATCGCCAGCATGGGCTTGTTCATCTGGGGGCGCTGGCGTCATGACGTCGTGGCGCTCGGCGCATTGCTGGCCTGCGTCATCGCCGGCCTGGTGCCTGAACGCGAGGCCTTCGCCGGCTTCGGCCACCCGGCGGTGATCACCGTTGCCTGCGTGCTGGTGCTCAGCCACGGCTTGCAGCGTACGGGCGCGGTCAATCGGCTGGCGCAGCGCCTGCTGCCCAGCGGCGCTGGGGTGCTACTTTCGATCACTGCCCTGACCAGCCTCGGCGCGCTGCTTTCGGCATTCATGAACAACGTCGGCGCGCTCGCGCTGTTGATGCCCATCGCCCTGCAAATTGCCGCGCGCCTGGAGTTGCCACCGGGGCGCGTGCTGATGCCGCTGGCTTTCGGCACCATTCTCGGCGGCATGACCACACTTATCGGCACACCACCGAACCTGATCGTCTCCAGCTTCCGCGCCCAGCATGGCGGCGGCCCCTTCGAGATGTTCGACTTCAGCCCGGTCGGCGTGGCCGTGGCGCTGGCTGGCGTGCTGTTCATCGCCCTGCTCGGCTGGCGCCTGGTACCCAAGCGCGAGGTAGGCAACGCTGCCAGCTTCGACACCGGCCACTACCTGACCGAGGCGCGCGTCAAGGAAGGTGGCAAGGCCCAGGGCAAGACCCTGCGCGAGATCGAGCAATTGCTCGACGAGGCCGATGCCCAGGTGGTGGCCATGGTACGCAACAAGCTGCGCCTGACAGCGCCAAACCCACGCCGCGTGCTACAGGCCGACGACGTGCTGGTGATCGAAGCCGACCCACAGGAACTGGGCGAGGTGCTCGGCCAGCTGGATCTGCTGCTGGAGGCCGAACGTGAAGCCAAGGAGGCCGAGCAGAAGGAAGACAGGGAAGGTGAAACCGAGAAGAAAACCAGCAACAGCGAAGACCGCGCGTTGCAGGAGCTGCTGGTCAAACCCGACTCCTCGCTGATCGGCCGCTCCGCCAGCAGCACGCGCCTGCGCAGCCGCTATTCGATCAATCTGCTGGCCATCTCAAGGCAAAGCCATCGCTCGATCAAGCGACTGCGCTCGACCCTGATCCAGGGTGGCGACGTGCTGCTGATGCAGGGCAGTGCCGAGGACATTGGCGAATTCGCCAGCGACTACGAGTGCGTGCCGCTCGCCGAGCGCGCCATCAACATTCCTGATCCGCGTCAGGCCAACCTCGCCCTTGGCATCATGATCCTGGCCATCGTCACCGCGGCCTTTGGCTTGCTGTCCACGGCGATCGCCTTCGCCTGCGGGGTGCTGGCCTACATGCTGCTGCGCCTGGTGCCGCTGCGCGCCGTTTACGAATCCATCGACTGGCCGGTGATCGTTCTGCTCGGCGCCTTGATCCCGGTGGCGGGGGCGATGTCCACCACCGGCGCGGCCGACCTGCTGGCAAGAGTACTGATGGAAAACCTGGCGCAGGGCAACGCCATCATCACCCTGACCCTGCTGCTGGTGGTGACCATGACGCTGTCGGATTTCATGAACAACGCCGCAACCGCCGCGGTGATGTGCCCCATCGCGCTGAGCGCCGCCAGCCAGCTCGGTGTCAGCCCGGACGCGCTGTTGATGGCGGTAGCCATTGGCGCCTCCTGTTCGTTCCTGACGCCCATTGGCCACCAGAACAACACGCTGATTCTCAGCCCTGGCGGCTTCCGCTTCGGTGATTACTGGCGCCTGGGACTGCCACTGGAAATACTCGTGGCGCTGGTCAGCGTCCCCCTGCTGCTCTGGGTGTGGCCGCTGTAGCGGCCAGCGATAGCGGCGCCCCGAACTCGGACCTAGCAGGCCGTTGAAAAACGTAGGCGAGGCAGGCAAGACAAGGCGAAAACAGCCGAAAAAGCGCAGTTTACGTGCTGTAAATGAGCATTTTGAGGCTGTTTTTAACGCAGTATTGCCAACGCA
>JAEYXX010000161.1 GCA_023431055.1 Pseudomonadota bacterium | reverse complement strand
TCTCAAGCGCCTGTACGAATACGCGGAAAGCAACGAGAAGGATATCTACAACATCCGCGGCTGACCGCTCAGGGCAAAACAAAACGCCGGCTTCTAGCCGGCGTTTTCGTTACTGCAATTCAGAAGGCGGTCAGCCGCGACGCGGCGGGACCGGCCGGGTGCGGCCACTGCCGTCGATGGCGACGAACACGAAAACCGCCTCGGTGACCTTGCGCCATTCGTTGGACAGCGGATCGTCGCTCCACACCTCGACCATCATCTGGATCGAACTGCGGCCGATTTCCAGCGCCTGGGTGTAGAAGGACAGCTGCGCCCCCACTGCCACCGGCACCAGAAAGGCCATGCGATCGATGGCGACGGTGGCCACGCGGCCCCCTGCGACCTTGCTCGCCATGGCCGTGCCGGCGAGGTCCATCTGGGACACCAGCCAACCGCCGTAGATATCACCGAAACCATTGGTCTCGCGCGGCAACGCAGTGATCTGCAGGGCGAGGTCACCCTGGGGAATCGGGTCTTCCTGTTCGTAGTCGTTCATCGGCTCGAGACTCGCGGCGCGGTTGTTGTTCTGGGCGCGGAACCCGCATGGCACGCGGGCGCAGCGAGTATACCGACTGTGCAGTCGACGGGCGACCACTCTGGCCTCGCGCAAGGCCCCGCAACCTGCGCCTCGTCGGGCAAAACGCACGACCGAGAAAACCGCATTCGGGCAGGATGCCCGCCACAACGCGCCATCAGATAAATACAAGTCATTGAATTTAAAGATTTTTATTCAAATTAAAAGTCTGGCACGGGCGCTGCAATGCTCTACATGGGTGACCGGTCAGGCGCCGGTCACGATGCAAGAAAAGGAAGAGATGGATGCCAAATTCCAGTGCCATCCGCCTCAAGCGCAACAGGAGAACCGCCATGTGGATAGTTGCTCTGGTACTTGCCAGCCTGCTGCTTCTACTCAGTCTGACGCTCGCCAGCGTCGTGCTGATTGGTCAGGCCCTGTGCGCCAGCCGCAATACCGCCGAGCTGGAGTTGCCAACTGGCACTGAACCCCAGCCATCGGTCCCTAGCAACGCGCAAGACCCCTGGCCTGCCTGGGCCATTACCCACTGATCCATCGAGGAGAAACACCATGCTTAGTTGGGCAGTCACTTTCCTGATCATCGCCATCATCGCCGCCGTACTGGGTTTCGGTGGTATCGCCGGCACCGCCGCAGGTATCGCCAAGATTCTATTCGTGGTGTTCCTGGTGCTGTTCATCATTTCGTTCGTCATGGGCCGCCGCCCACGCATGTAGGGAGACGTAAATGCAGTCGATCCACGCCATCGCTGCCGCCCTGCTAATGGGCGGCGCCCTGGCGGCTCAGGCCGCCGACCGTGACGCCAGCTTCCACCCAGGCGAGTTGCTCAGCAGCAATGCCGAGTACCGCGAAGCCTGGCAGGATCTGGTCAAGGATGAAGAACGCCTGCCGGACTGGCTGATCAATCTCAGCGGGCTATCCACACCCATGCAGGCCGTGGAAGCCGACAGTGATCGCTACCTGGTCGGCCAGGTGTGCGAAGCGCACAAGTGTTTCAGCCAACGCGTCTATGTCGCCTTCGAATGGGAGGACGACGATGCCTATGCGCTTTACGTGCAGGTGCCGGACGGCCTGCCGGAAGACCGCGCACCTAGCGAACACGCTACCTTGCGCTGGCTGGGCGATCCGGACGAGGAAGTCCAGCAGATGCTCATGGAACAGCTACGCAGCGACCCCAACTGGTATTGAGTGACGGCAGTTTGCCGGCTGTCCCATAGTCACCGCCGGCGCGTTATCATCCCCCGCCATACCGAAGGGGGATCGCAATGCTCAACGGCCTGTGGCTGAGCTTTTTTCTGCTGGGAGCCATCGCGGCCCTGGCGCGTTGGCTGATCGGCGGCGACGCCACCGTATTCGGCGCCATGGTGGAAAGCCTCTTCGCCATGGCCAAGCTGTCGGTGGAGCTGATGGTGGTGCTGTTCGGTACGCTGACGCTATGGCTGGGTCTGCTGCGTATCGCCGAAAAAGCCGGACTGGTCGACTTGCTGGCGCGCCTGCTGGGCCCACTGTTCGCCCGCCTGATGCCGGAAGTGCCGCGCGGCCATCCCGCGCTGGGGCTGATCAGCATGAACTTCGCGGCCAACGGTCTCGGTCTGGACAATGCCGCCACCCCTATCGGCCTCAAGGCCATGCGCGCCCTGCAGGAGCTCAATCCGAGCACGACCACGGCGAGCAATGCGCAGATCCTGTTCCTTGTACTCAATACCTCCTCGCTGACCCTGCTGCCGGTATCGATCTTCATGTACCGCGTCCAGCAAGGGGCCGAGGACCCGACCCTGGTGTTCCTGCCGATCCTGCTGGCTACCAGCGCCTCGACCCTGGCCGGTTTGTTTGCGGTGGCGGCGATGCAGCGCCTGCGCCTGTGGGACCCGGTGGTGCTGGCCTACCTGATTCCTACTGCGCTGCTGCTCGGCGGCTTCATGGCGCTGCTCGCCGGCATGAGCGCCACGGCCCTGGCTGCGCTGTCCTCGCTGCTCGGCAATCTCACCCTGTTCGGCCTGATCATGCTGTTCCTGGTGGTCGGCGCCCTGCGCAAGGTTCCGGTGTACGAGAGCTTTGTCGATGGCGCCAAGGAAGGTTTCGACGTAGCCAAGAGCCTGCTGCCGTATCTGGTCGCCATGCTTTGCGCCATCGGCGTGCTGCGTGCGTCCGGCGCGCTGGACTTCGGCCTCGACGGCATCCGCTGGCTGATCGAGACGCTGGGTTGGGATACACGCTTCGTCGATGCCCTGCCCACCGCACTGATCAAGCCCTTCTCCGGTGGCGCAGCGCGCGCCATGCTGATCGAAACCATGGAAAACTTCGGTGTCGACAGCTTCCCGGCGCTGGTAGCGGCCACGGTGCAGGGCAGTACCGAAACCACCTTCTACGTACTGGCGGTGTATTTCGGCGCGGTCGGCCTGCAGCGCGCCCGCCATGCCGTGGGCTGTGCGCTGGTCGCCGACGCCGCCGGGATCATCGCCGCGATTGCCGTGTGCTACTGGTTCTTCGGCTAAGCGCCCGTCACTCACCGAAACCGAGCGTTCTGCCCGCCCAGGTCAGGACGGGGTCATCGTGCTGGTATTCGCGCAACGCACGCAGTTTGGGCGCGATGAACGCCTCGAAGTCCTCGGGCTGCTCGAAATACACGCCGGTGAAGATGGTGAACATCGACTTGTTGCCGACGGTGGCATAGAACAGGTTGCCTACCGGCTCGCCGTCCTGGGTCAGCAGCTTGAGGCTGGCGCGGCTGGCCAGCTTAGTTTCCAGCGGCAGATCCTGTTGCACCAGGCCGCTGTCACGCAGACCGAACGACGCACCGAAGGTCTCGGCGTAGCTGGTCATCAGCGCATCGCCAGCGCGTGGATACAGCGAGACGCCACTGTAGAGGTAGAACCAGTCGCTGCCCTCGCTCTCGAAACTGAGGTCGATGGTGCGCGCAGCATAGGTCACCTGTTTCTCGTACTGACCATCCTGCGGCGCCTCGTAGGCGGCGAAGTCTTCGCCGCTGAGCAGCAGGCGGCGCTCCTCTGCCAGCGGCGGCTCGTTGTCGATGCAACCGGCCAGCGACAGCAGGCTCATCAGCAGCAAGAGTCTGAACATGACATTTCCTCCCTGAAGTCAGCCCAGGCAGCTTGCCCGAACCCGCCGCGCCCCGCCAGCGACGGCCAGCGTCGCTGTGCGCAGCGCCACATATCGCGCCGGCCAGTGTAGCGGCTGGCCGGCGGTCTGCCTGTGTCAGCTACCGCTCAGGCGAAAACCGACCTTGAGCGTGACCTGGTAGTGACCGACCTTGCCATTCTCGATATGCCCGCGCGTGTCGATCACCTCGAACCAGTCCATGTTGCGTACGCTCTTGGCGCACTCGGCCAGGGCGTTCTCGATGGCCTCCTCGATGCTGGTACGAGACGAGCCGACGATCTCGATCTTCTTGTAGGTGTGGTGGTCGGTCATGACGAAACTCCTGTGGCTTGAAGGTTCTATTAAGACTAGCCCGCCACGCATAAGTGTCATTTACCGCCACCTGAGCGGCTGGCCAGACGCTGGCGTCAGAACTCCACCTGGTAACCGAGGGTGAAGGTGCGACCGCGACCCTTGAAGTTGTAATCGTCGGCAATGCGCGCCGATTGCGAGTAGTAGGTGAAGTAATCCTCGTCGAGCAGGTTGTCGATGCCCAGCGACAGGCTGCCCACCGGCAGGCGGCGGCTGACGCTGGCAGACAGCAGGGCGTAGCCATCGAACTTCAGACGCGGGTCATCGAAGCTGCGGCTGACGTAGTAGTTGTATTGCAGGTAGCTCGACCAGTCCTCGTTCCAGTTGGCCTGCCAGCCCAGGCTGTACTGGTCCGGCGAGATGTTCAGGCCGGTCAGGCGCGTATCCACCTTGCCGTCGTCATTGGTGTCGGACTTGCCCTGGCTGTGAGCGTAGCTGCCACGCAGGCTGTGGCGGTCATCGATGTGCCAGTTGCCGGTCAGTTCATAACCCTGGATCTCGACGCGCTCGCGGTTGGCGATGTAGTTGCCGTCGTTGTTGACCGACAGGCGCTCGCCCAGGTTGGAGAAGGACTCGTAGTAACTCAGCTCCATGTCCACCCGCTCGAAGTTCAGGCGCAGGCCCACTTCGCGCGAACGGGTGATGATTGGCTCCAGCTCCAGCAGGTTCTCCACGTCCAGCCCCGGTTCGTCGAGCCCGCGCAGCACGCGGCCGATGTCGGGCATGCCGAAACCTTCGGAATAGCCGCCATAGAGCTGCGCCCAGTCGGTGGCCTGATAGGTGAAGCCGTAGTTGCTCAGGGTCTTGCCGAACGACACCTTGCCACCCGTGACGCTCACGCCACCCGCGTTGTTGGTGCCCCAGACGGTGCGGAAATCATCCACGTCCAGTTCCGAGTGCTCGCGGCGCACGCCGGCCATCAGGGTCAGCTTGTCGGTCAGGTGCAGATCGCCCTGGAGGAAGCCGGCCTGGTTGTCGTAGGTGGATGGCGGCACGTAGCTGCGGTGGGTCTGCACCAGGACCTGCTCACCCTTGTCGCGCATTAGGTCGACGCCGCCGGTCAGGTCGAGCAGGCCATCGAACATGCCGCGACGACGCAGGGTCAGCTTGCCGCCCCATTTCTCCGAGTCGCTGCGACTCTGCTCCCACAGGGTGCCGAGCGGGGCGATGTTGGGATCCTGGAACGAGCCCGAGAGCAACGCACCGAACTGGCCCCGGTAGCGTTGGTGATAGAGCTGCACATCGAGCACATTGCCGTACAGATCCTGATTGCTGTAGCTGAAGGTGTACTGGCGGTTCTCGTTGAACGCCGGGTCGCCTTCGGGATCGCCCTTGCGTGCAGTGGTAGGAATGCCCGCAGCGCGATTGCCGAGTACCGGGACGTAGTCGTTGTTGCCCCTGAGCTCGTAGTGATTGGCGCTGAACTGCAGGTGCTGCACGTCGTCGAGCCAGTAGCCGAGCTTGAACATCAGGTCGTGGTCGCGGGTGTCCTGAATCTCGCCGGGGTAGGCGACGCCGATCAACTCGTCATTGGCGTCGTAGAAGGCCCCACGCTCTTGCCAGGTAGCACCGAACAGGGTTTCCCAGTCGCCCTGCTGGGCGCTGACCCGGTAGTTCATCTTGTAGCTCAGACCATCCTTGCTGAAGCGGTCGTCGCTTTCCAGGCTGACACCGGCGTGCTGGCTGACCCCATCGCTGTCGGGGCGGCGGCTGATGAAGTTGACGATGCCACCAGTGGCGCCACCGCCGTGCTCGGCCGAGGCGCCATGGATCACTTCGATGCGCTCGATCTGCGCCAGGTCGATGGTGTAGCTGCTGCGCCCATCGTTGCGGATCGAGCTGGCCTGCGGCACGCCATCGACGAGGAACTGCGGGGTACGGCCACGCAACGTTTCCCCGGCGTTGGACATCTTCTGCCGGCTCGGCGAATAGGACGGGATCAGGCTGCTCAGCACCTGCCCCGGGTCGCTGCTCAGCGCCAGTTGCTGCTCGATCTGCTGGCGGTCGATGACGGTCACGCGCTGGCTGGTCTGACCCACTGCGGTGTCGCTGCGCAGGGTGCTGACCGTGACCGAGTCCAGCTCCAGCACATCACTTTTGACCGGTGGCTGCTGCGGCTGGCGCTCCAGCCCGTAGACCCCCTCGCCCTGACGCACCGCGCGCATACCGCTGCCCTGCAACAGCCGCGCGAAACCTTCCTCCACCGCGTAGCTGCCCTGCAAGCCCTGGCTGCTTTGGCCCTGCAGCGCTGCCGAATCGAACGACAGGGCAACACCCGCGGCACTGGCGTAGCGATTGAGTACCTCGGCCAATGGGCCGCCGGCGATATCAAAGGACTGCACCTGCGCGGCAGGCTCTGCGGGTGCTGCAGCGGCCATCGGTAGGGCCAGCGCCAGGCCGGAACAGAACAGTGCGGCCTGGACGGCGGCGGTCAGCGTATGCAGTTTGCAGCGAGGTTGACGCATGGATTTCCCCTGAAATGAATGGGCTGTAGCCGATATTTCAGAAGGGCCGAAGCAGCGCGACAGAAAGTGCAAACCCTGGAAAGTTTTTTGAAGTCCCTTGGAGAGCGAAACGGACGCGGAGCGTCCTGGGCTGCGTTCTCATGCGGAGCCTGGAGCGATCAGGAGGGTTTCTGTAGGAGCGGCTGGGCGGCATTCCGCTTCAGCCGCGATCCGCGTTCAGGCCCCGCGCGGCACCAGCGTTACCCAGTAGTCGCTGCGCCGCACCACGCGCAGCGGAAAACTGTGCTCCAGCGCCGCCAGAGCGCGGTCGGTATCGGTCAGGGGGAAACTGCCGGAAACCTTCAGACCGGCCAGCGCCGGATCGAGACGCAGCACACCGTGGCGATAGCGCGCCAGCTCGGCGATCACCTCACCCAGCGGCTGATCGAGGGCGATCAGGCTGCCCTGGGTCCAGGCCGCCGTGGCCGCATCGTTGGCGCGCTGCATGCCCAGTTGCTCGGCATCGAAGCGCAGCTGGTGCCCGGCGGCGAGCGGCTGCATCGTTTGCAGGTGACGCAGCGGGGCCACCGCCACGGACCGCTCCAGTACCGCGACATGGCTGTCCTTTTCATCACTGCGCACGCAGAAACGCGCGCCCTGGCAACGCACCAGGCCATGGCGGGTTTCCACCAGCAGCGGTCGTGCCTCGTCGATGCTGTCGAGCAGCGCCTCGCCCCTGAGCAGGCGCAGCACGCGGCGCTGACCATCGGTATGCCACTGCGCGGCGCTGACCGTGCCCAGCATCAGCCGACTACCATCGCTCAATTGCCACTGGCGGCGTTCGCCCACCCCACTGCGGTAGTCAGCCAGCCAGTAACGGCGGGTATCGTTCTGCCAGGCGAACCAGCCCAACGGCAGCGCCAGGCCAGCCAACGCCAGGCTGCCGAGCAGACGGCGACGACTGCGGTCGACACCACGCAGGGTCGACGAAGCCACAGGCCCGGGCAGCATGCCCAGCTGTTCACGCAGTTGCTCGATCTGTTGCCAAGCCTGCCGGTGCTGTTCGTCGGCGTCGTACCAGCGCTGCCAGGCCTGCTGTTCACTGGCATCGCTATGGCCGGAGCACAGCCGCGCATACCAACCACTGGCCGCCTTGAGTGCGGCGCGCTGCGCCTCGTTCACGATTGCCAGCCGGCCTGCAGTAGGCAGCAGTGCTCGACCGCGCGAGCCATGTAGCTGTTCACGCTACGCAGGGAAATGCCCAGGCGGGCGGCGATCTGCGCGTAGGTGAGGCCGTCGAGCTGGGAAAGGATGAACACCTCGCGCACCTTGCGGCCAAGCCCGGCGAGCATGCGGTCGACCTCCATCAGCGCTTCCAGCAACAACGCCTGCTGCTCGGCGCTGGGCTGCTCGGCCTGCGGCTGCAGGGCCAGTGCATCGAGGTAGGCCTGCTCCAGCGAGCGCCGGCGCAGGAAGTCGACCATCAAGCCGCGCGCAACGGTGGCCAGATAGTCACGCGGCTCGCGGATGCTCGCCGCATTGCCGGCACGCAGCAGGCGCACGAAGGTGTCCTGCGCCAGATCAGCCGCATCGCAGCCATTGCCCAGACGTCGCCGCAGCCAACCTTGCAGCCAGCTGTGATGATCGAGATAGAGGGTGTGCAGGACCTGAGCGTCGGCGGACATGGAAGAGAGTTCATATCAAATGACAATGAATTGCATTGTCATCTTTGCCGAGGCGGCTTGGCAATAATGGCGACACCGGCCGCCCCGGCCTAGTCGTTAACCTGGCAATGCCTCAAGCCTGCAGTCGGCGCCGAGACGGGCATTGATCCAGGTAACGCCGTCCGCAATTCCGCCAAAGGGATAGAGGTGCCAGCCGATGCTACCCAGTTGACGGTCACCTAGCCCGGCCTGCAACTGATCCCAGTAACGCTCAGCGCCCACGCGCTGCATCAGGTTGGTCATCGACAGTCCGTAACGCCGCAGGATCGAAGCCGAGGTCGCCACACCGAACTGGCGGGCGAAGCGCAGCAGCTTGCCGACATCGGCCGGCCCTGGCACGCCGATGCGCACAGGCGTGTCGATACCCTGCTGGCGCAGTTGCTCGACCCAGCGCACCACCGCCTCGGCATCGAAGCCGAATTGCGTGGTGATCTCCACCGCGCAGCCGGCCTCATGCAGAAAATCCAGCTTCCACCGCAGCGCGCGCATGAGCTCACCCTTGTCGATCTTCGGATGTCCTTCCGGGTAACCGGTGATCACCACCTGATCGATGCCGTGACGCTCCAGCACGCCACTGGCCAGCAGCGCCATGGAGTCCTGGTAGGGCCCGGCCGGCGTGGCCGGATCACCGCCGACGAACATGAAACGTTTCGGCGACGCCTGCTCGATCAGCGCACCGATCAGCTCGTCACGATCGCCCTCGCTGCGCAGCCGACGCGAGGAAATGATCGGCACCGGCTCGGCGCCGCAGGCCCGGATGACCTTGGCCGCATGGATACGCTGGGCGTGATCTTCGTTGCCCAGAAAGGCAATGTTGATCGGCGTGCCAGCAGGTATCGCCGCCCGTGCCTGCTCGACTTCGTGGATGCCCTTGCCGGTCACTTCCAGCGTATAGGGGGTGAAATTGCTGCGGGGGTTGGACATCGATACCTCGTCTGAACCGGCCAGGCCGATGAGGGAAAGGAAAGTCCGGCGATGCTAGCAACCGACTCCGCGCCCTGCCTCGCTGGTAGCGTCGCACTCTTGGACAGAGACGACCTGGCCAGGGGCCGTTGCTCAGGCCGCCAGTTCTTTGCGTAACCAGTGCGCCAGGCGCTCGCTGCGCGGGTCGGTGCGGCGTGTCCACAGCGCCAGGCAACCACTGGTTTCGACGAAGCCCCAGGGCGCGACCAGACGACCGGCGCGCAAGTCGTCGGCCACCAGCGTCTGCGGCGCGATGGCCACGCCAAGCCCGGCCGCCGCAGCCTCCAGCAAGTAATAGAGATGCTCGAAGCTCTGGCCCTGTTGCAGTCGCCCGGCCGCCAACCCCTGGGCCTGCGCCCACTGCGGCCAGGCCTGCGGGCGCGAGGTGGTGTGCAGCAGCGGCTCGGCGTAGAGCGCTTCGGGCCGCGCAGCAGCCAACTGCGCATGGTTGCCGTAGCGCGGACTGAGCACCGGGCCGATGCGCTCCGGTGCCAGCTCGAACACCTGCATGTCGCTCGGCCAGGGTGGATCGGCGAACAGCAAGGTGGCATCCACCTCGGCGCTACGCGGGTCCAGCTCGCCCTGGCTGGCCGAGAGTTGCAGGCGCAGTTCGGGCAGTTCGCGCTGCAGGCGATCCAGACGCGGGATGAACCAGCGCGCCAGCAGGCTGCCGGGGCAGCCGAGGACGAAGGGACGTTCCTCGGTTTCACGGCGCAGCGTGGCGCAGGTATCACGCAGGCGCTCGAAGGCTTCCGAAGTGGCATCGCGCAGGCGCAGGCCGGCGGCGGTAAGCTTGACGCCACGGCCGTCCTTGTCGAACAGGCCAAGGCCAAGCTGCTCTTCGAGCACACGTATCTGCCGGCTGACTGCACCGTGGGTGACATGCAGCTCCTCGGCGGCGCGGCTGACGCTTTGCAGGCGGGCGGCCGCCTCAAAGGCGCGCAGGGCATTGAGTGGGGGCAGGTCGCGGCTCATGGGAGAGGTGATTTTTCCTGACGAGTCAGGGGCATCTAATCACGTTCATCGCCGGGCGCCAACCTGCCGCACCGATCAGTCCTGCTTGATACGGTGCTCGACGCCGGTGGTCTCGATCTGCGGCTCGTCACCGCTCCAGGTCAGTTGCTGGTTGAGACCGTTTACTTCGATCTGCGTCGGGCCATAAAGCTCGAGCTCGAGCACGTTGCTATCACCGTAAATGGCAATCGGCGCCGGTTGCTGGCCATTGCCGTGCACCTCGGTTTCAACCTGGTGCTCACTGCCACTGACCTCGAGGCTGGTGACGCGCTCGCCCTCGATGCGGTTCTTCACGCCCGTTACCACCAGGCCAGCAGCCTTGCCGAAACTCACCTGCTGATCGGAACCATTGACCTCGATCTGGCCGCAGTCACCGGTGAAGCGAAACTGGTTGCCATTGCCGGTAACGATCACGTCCTGCCCCTTGCAGGGCACATCACGCGATACGCCGATGCCATGCAGATCCAATGCTTGCGCCTGGGCCGTACCCAAACACGCCGCCACCATGACGCCCACCGCCAATACCTTGTGCATTCGCTGTCTCCCTGGAAGAACGGCCCCCTGGCCGCAGCTGCTGGGACTGATCTGGCGCGGTCGAGTTCTGTACCGCCCGGCGGCGAGTATGGAAATGAGGCGTGACGCACAGACATGACCTGTGAGATTTTCTGACGAGTCATCTCAATCAAATCGCTTTTCGCCGCTCCTCATGGGGCTAGAATGGCCCCATCACTCACTCGCCCTGCCAGCCCAACGCTGTCGACAAGGAGCACGCCATGACCTCATTTCGCACCGGCCCCGACGCCCGCGGCCTGTTCGGCCGCTTCGGCGGTCAGTTCGTCGCCGAAACCCTGATGCCGCTGATCAACTCGCTGGCCGCCGAGTACGAGAAGGCCAAGAGCGATCCGGCCTTCCTCGAAGAACTGGCCTACTTCCAGCGTGACTACATTGGCCGCGCCAGCCCGCTGTATTACGCCGAGCGCCTGAGCCAGCACTTCGGCGGGGCGAAGATCTACCTCAAGCGCGAAGACCTGAACCACACCGGCGCGCACAAGATCAACAACTGCATCGGCCAGATCCTCCTGGCCAAGCGCATGGGCAAGCAGCGCATCATCGCCGAGACCGGCGCCGGCATGCACGGTGTGGCCACTGCCACCGTGGCCGCGCGCTTCGGCATGCAGTGCGTGGTGTACATGGGCACCACCGACATCGACCGCCAGCAGGCCAACGTCTTCCGCATGAAGCTGCTCGGCGCCGAGGTGATCCCGGTCACTGCCGGCACCGGCACCCTCAAGGACGCCATGAACGAGGCCCTGCGCGACTGGGTGACCAATGTTCACAACACCTTCTACCTGATCGGCACCGCTGCCGGCCCACATCCGTACCCGGCCATGGTGCGCGACTTCCAGTCGGTGATCGGCAACGAAGTGCGCGAGCAGATCCTCGAGAAGGAAGGGCGCCTGCCCGACTCGCTGGTGGCCTGCATCGGCGGTGGCTCCAACGCCATCGGTCTGTTCCACCCCTTCCTCGATGACCAAGGCGTGCAGATCGTCGGCGTCGAGGCGGCTGGTCATGGCATCGACACCGGCAAGCATGCGGCGAGCATGGCTGGCGGCGCGCCGGGCGTGCTGCACGGCAACCGCACCTTCCTGCTGCAGGACGAGGACGGCCAGATCACCGATGCCCACTCGATTTCCGCCGGCCTCGACTACCCCGGCGTCGGCCCGGAACACGCCTGGTTGCACGAGATCAAGCGCGTCGAATACGTGCCGATCAGCGATGACGAAGCCCTCGAAGCCTTCCACCACTGCTGCCGCCTGGAAGGCATCATCCCGGCCCTGGAAAGCGCCCACGCGCTGGCCGAAGCCTTCAAACGTGCACCCAAGCTGCCCAAGGATCACCTGATGGTGATCAACCTGTCCGGTCGTGGCGACAAGGACATGCAAACCGTGATGCACCACATGGGCGAACAGGAGAAACACGCATGAGCCGCCTGCAGAACCGTTTCGCCGAACTGAAAGCGGAAAACCGCGCCGCCCTGGTGACTTTCATCACCGCCGGTGACCCGGACTACGCCACCTCGCTGAGCATCCTCAAGGGCCTGCCGGACGCCGGTGCCGACGTGATCGAGCTGGGCATGCCGTTCACCGACCCGATGGCCGACGGCCCGGCCATCCAGCTCGCCAACATTCGCGCGCTGGCCGGCAAGCAGGGCATGCGCCAGACGCTGCAGATGGTTCGCGAGTTCCGCCAAGGCAACCAGAGCACGCCGCTGGTGCTGATGGGCTACTACAACCCGATCTTCGTCTACGGCGTCGAGCGCTTCATCAGTGACGCCAAGGCCGCTGGAGTCGACGGGCTGATCGTGGTCGACCTGCCGCCGGAGCACAACGACGAGCTGTGCGAGCCGGCGCAGAGCGCAGGCATGGACTTCATCCGCCTGACCACCCCGACTACCGACGACGACCGCCTGCCCACCGTGCTGGCCGGCAGCTCCGGATTCGTCTACTACGTGTCGGTGGCCGGCGTGACTGGCGCCGGTGCGGCAACCATGGATCACGTCGAGGAAGCCGTGGCGCGTCTGCGTCGCCACACCGAACTGCCCCTGTGCATCGGCTTCGGCATCCGCACCCCGCAGCACGCCGCGGAAGTGGCCAAGCGCGCCGAGGGCGCGGTGGTCGGCTCGGCGCTGATCGACAAGATCGCCGAGGCAAAGAGCCCGCAGCAGGCCATCGACGGCGTGCTCGGCCTGTGCCGCGAGCTGGCCGAAGGGGTGCGCGGCGCGCGCCGCTGAGCTTATCTCTGGCAAGTGAAAAAGCCGCTGACGGATCGCTCCGTCAGCGGCTTTTTCATGCGCGTATCGCACCGATAACTCGGTAGCCTGGGTTGAGCGCAGCGATACTTGAGACTTGTCTGACGCAGTGGCTAAACCGGGCAAAAACAGAAACGCCCGCATTCAGCGGGCGCTTGCAGGTGGGCCGGGGTTATTCCAGGCCGTATTGCTCCAAGTCGCTGCCGTCGTCCAGACCGTTCATACCCATACCAGCACCCGTGGCGAAAGCCATGAACTCGGCCACGCTCATGGCCTTGCCGTTGAAGGTCACCTTGTCGTCCGCATAGGCCAGCGAGCCGCGCAGGGCATTGCCATCTTCCACTACCCACTGCGACGCCAGCGCCATGCCGCTGAACATCTCAGTCATCATTTGCGCCTGCTGGGCGATGGCTTGTGCATCGGCAGCGCCAGTGGCTGCGCCTTCCAAAGCCCCCTGAACCGTGGCCAGGTCGCCGATTACCGCCTTGTCCAACCTGATATCGGCCTGCAGTGCAGCCAGTGCGCTCTGTGCCATTTCCTCCGGGCTGCTGGCGTCTTCTGCCGGCTTGCGCAGGTTGAACGACAGCGTGGCCTTGCCCTGGCCGTTGGCGGTGTTCAGCGAAAATTCGTCCAGAGCCAGCACCGGGGCGCCTTCCAACAGGGCCAGGGTGAGGTCTTTGAATTCTTCCTCGGTGTCGCTGCCTGGCTTCTGACCTTCCAAGCTGCTCAGCAGCAGCTGGTTATAGGCGTCCTTGAGCGCCTTGAACGCGGCCTCGTCAATTCGGCGGGCGCTGAGGGCCAACTTCACGCCGCCGACGTTCTGCTCCTGCACCCGCACCTGGCCGACGCGATAGGCAACGCTCTGATCCAGACTGCTGCCGTTCTGGGTCAGGGCTTCCTCGATCACTGCGTCCTGCAGTTCGATCTGCTGATCCTGCGAGGCCTGGATCATCACGCGCTTGATCGTGGCCGAGCTGGGGCCCAGAGCAAAGCCGTTGGCGTTTTCCTGTTTGTCGGCCTGCAGGCTCAGGTCACGCAACTGCACGCTGACCGGCCCACCGCGGTTGCTCTCGGCGAAGTCGAAATCCATCTCGGCCAGCTGTCCGCTGGCGCTAATGTGCTTCCTATCGCTGGAGCCGCTGAAGTCCAGGCTGGCCGGGGAGATACGCAGGGTGCCTGCGGCATGAGTGTGCTGCAGCGCAGCCAAGTCGATGCGGCCTTTCTGGCTCTGGTCGTAGTTCAACGCGACTTCACCGGTAAGCGGCGATTTGCCGCCCGCCGCGTCGAACAGCGGCGCGGTCAGCTCATTGCGCTCCAGGCTGAAGTGGCTCTGCGCCATGACCGGGGCGAGCTTGCCGGCTGCCAGACGCGAGGGCGGAAACGGGCCGTGCTCAAGATTGTCACTGAAAGCCAGGGTCAGCGGCTCCGCATCGGCTTCGAGAGAGAAACTGAGGGTGTAGCGAGCGCGGCTGGAGAAGACACCCTGTTCGAGTTCGACCAGCTGCATCTGGGCTTTGAGGTGCGGCGCCTCCTGCGTCAGCGAGGCGTTGGCCTGACTGATGGCTGCCTGCAGTTGCTGCTCGACCAGGGTGCCGGTGTACCAGGCGCCGGCGACGGATGCGCCGACGATGGCGAGGGGAATGGCGATGGCCAGGGTGGTCTTGTTCATGCTGAGTCCTTGCGTGCGTGGCCGTACGGGCGCGTCCTGTCGACCGATTTAAGTTGGCGGCGGATCTTAGCAGGCGTATTGCCACCCCTCCACAGAGCGAGGTGACGGCAATCACAGTTGCCAGCAATAGTCGCCGGGCGTCGACATCGCGGCCGCACCCGGGCGTTCAGCGACTCAGTGGTCCGAGCCGGCCCGCTTGAGCAACTGCTTGCAACGTTCGGACAGGTGCACCACGCGCAGGTGCTTGCCGGCGCGTTCGTAGCGTTCGCGCAGGGTCTTCAGCGCGGCGATGGCCGAGTAGTCGACGAAGCTCAGGTGGCGGCAGTCCAGGGTCACCTGCTGCGGGTCATCGGCCGGCTCGAACTGCGCCAGGAAGGTGGTGCAGGAGGCGAAGAACAGCGTGCCGTGGGCGCGGTACAACTTGCTGCCGTCGGCCTGCATATCGCTGTCGGCATACAGCTCGCGGGCGTGCTGCCAGGCGAAGTTGAGCGCGGCGATGACGATGCCGCAAAGCACCGCCGTGGCCAGGTCGGTGGCGACGGTGATGGTGGTCACCGCGACGATCACCAGCACATCGTTGGCCGGCACCTTGCCGGCCACGCGCAGCGAGCCCCAGGCGAAGGTCTGCTGCGCCACCACGAACATCACTCCCACCAGCGCCGCCAGCGGAATGCGCTCGATCAGTGGCGAAAGGAACAGCACGAAGAGCAGGATCATCACCCCGGCGACCACGCCGGAAACCCGACCACGCCCGCCAGAGCTGAGGTTGATCACGGTCTGGCCGATCATCGCGCAGCCGCCCATGCCGCCGAACGCGCCGGAGACCATGTTGGCCGCACCGAGCGCCACGCACTCACGGTTGGTCATACCGCGGCTCTGGGTAATCTCGTCGGTGAGGTTGAGGGTCAGTAGGGTTTCCAGCAGGCCGACCAACGCCATCAACACCGCGTAAGGCGCGATGATTTGCAGCGTTTCCAGATTCCAGGGAATGTCCGGCAGGGCGAACTGCGGCAAGCCGCCGGCGATGTGCGCCATGTCGCCAAGGGTGCGCGTAGGCAGGTCGAGCAGGTACACCAGCAAGCCGACGCCGAGAATCGCCACCAACGCAGGCGGTACCGCGCGGGTCAGCTTCGGTAACAGGTAGACCACCGCCATGGTCAGCGCCACCAGCCCGAGCATCCAGGACAGCGCGGCGCCCTGCAGCCAGCCACTGTCGGTATGGAAGTGCTCCAGTTGCGACATCGCGATGACGATCGCCAGGCCGTTGACGAAGCCGAGCATCACCGGGTGCGGCACCATGCGGATCAGCTTGCCCAGACGCAACAGGCCGAACGCCAGCATGATCAGGCCACCGAGCAGCACCGTGGCGAGCAGGTACTGCACACCGTGTTGCACCACCAGGGCGACGATCACCACCGCCATCGAACCGGCCGCGCCGGAGATCATCCCTGGCCGGCCACCGAACAGCGCCGTGAGGGTGCAGATGATGAAGGCGCCGTACAGGCCCATCAGCGGGTTGAGCTGCGCCACCAGGGCGAAGGCGATGCACTCGGGCACCAGGGCGAAGGACGAGGTCAGGCCGGCCAGCAGGTCGGCGCGCAGAGAGGCGGGTTTCATGAGTGGCTATGGACAAGCGAATGGGCGCGCATGGTAACCCCTAAGGTATTTGCCGTCATGCGCAGGGGCTGCTTGGTAGCCATCGACCGAGTGACCGTGCGAAATCCGAGGCTTGCGTAACCGATGCCACGCGCTTGTGCACGCCTTCATCTCGACGACGAACCCGAAGTAGATAACGGTGTTGCGCAGGCTGTCTCGTCAGGTGCCCTCAAGTTCTGCGCAACACTGACACGAAGCAATGTATGGCCCGTGCTAGAGGCTCATAGTGCGCCTGAGTCATTTGCCGGAGTCTTGCGCTCATGTCTGCAACCACTGTGTCCCAATCACCCTTTCGCTTGCCCTGGGGACTGCTTCTGGCCGTGCTCGTCGGGCTGAGCATCGTACTTCTGCCGGCGCAGGCCGGGCTCCCGATTGCCGGCCAGCGCATGCTGGCGATCCTCGCCTTCGCCGTGATCGTGTGGATCAGCGAGACGGTGAGTTACGAGGTCAGCGCCATCATGATCCTGGCGTTGATGGCTTTCCTGCTCGGCAGTGCGCCGACCCTGGCCGACCCGGACAAGCTGATCGGTACCAAGGATGCGTTGGGCATGGCGCTCGGCGGCTTCGCCAACTCGGCACTGGCCCTGGTGGCGGCGGCGCTGTTCATCGCTGCGGCGATGACCCAGACCGGACTGGACAAGCGCATCGCCCTGCTGACCCTGTCGAAGGTCGGCGCCAGCACCCATCGCGTACTCCTGGGTGCCATCGTGGTGACTATCCTGCTCAGCTTCATCGTGCCCAGCGCCACGGCGCGAGTGGCCTGCGTGGTGCCAATCATGATGGGCGTGATCGCCGCCTTCGGTGTCGGCAAGCGCTCGTCCTTCGCCGGCGGCATCATGATTCTGGTCGCCCAGGCCACCAGTATCTGGAACGTCGGCATCCAGACCTCGGCGGCGCAGAACCTGCTCACCGCCGGTTTCATGCAGAAACTGCTCGGCCAGTCGGTGACCTGGACCGATTGGCTGATCGCCGGGGCGCCCTGGAGTCTGCTGATGTCGGCAGTGCTGTACTGGGTGATCCTGCGTGTGATGCCGCCGGAAACCGAGCACATCGAGGGCGGCAAGGAGGCGGTGCGCAAGGCGCTGAGCGAGCTTGGGCCAATGACCGGCAACGAACGCAAGCTGCTGGCCATCGTCCTGACGCTGCTGGGCTTCTGGGCCACCGAGGGCAAGCTGCACGCCTTCGACACGGCCTCCACGACGCTGGTCGGCCTGGCGGCCTTGCTGATGCCTGGGCTTGGTGTGATGAGCTGGAAGCAGGCGCAGCCACGTATTCCATGGGGTACGGTGATCGTCTTCGGCGTTGGCATCAGCCTCGGCGGCGCGGTGCTGGCTACCGGTGCGGGCACCTGGCTGGCCAAGCTGCTGGTGGCGAATCTGGGCATGGAAGCGCTGTCACCGTTCTGGGTGTTCGCCGTGCTCGGTGCCTTTCTGATCATCATTCACCTGGGCTTCGCCAGCGCCACGGCGCTGACCTCGGCCATGCTACCGATCATGATTGCCCTGCTACTGCAACTTGGCGGCGACATCAATCCGCTGGGCATGAGCATGCTGCTCGGCTACGTGGTCAGCTTCGGCTTCCTGTTGCCAATCAACGCACCGCAGAACATGGTCTGCATCGGCACTGAAACCTTCGACGCCCGGCAATTTCTGCGTACCGGGATCTGGCTGACGCTGATTGGCTACGGGCTGATGTTGGTGTTTGCCCTGACCTGGTGGCGCTGGTTGGGCTGGATGTGACGAACGAGTAATCTGAGCGGGAACCTGACAAGGAGCCTGTTCCATGAGCAAGAACCTGCTGATTACCGGCGCCAGCCGCGGCATCGGTCGCGCCACTGCCTTGTTGGCCGCCGCTCAGGGTTGGACGGTAGGCATCAACTACCGCAGCGACCGCGCCGCCGCCGATGAGGTGGTGGCGCAGATCAAAGCCATGGGCGGCAAGGCCATAGCCCTGCCCGGTGATGTCGCGCGCGAAGAGGATGTACAGCGCCTGTTCGAGGCAATGGACGAACTCGGCCCGCTGCACGGCCTGGTGGTCAACGCCGGGATCGTCGCGCCGCCCATGCCGCTACTGGAGATGAGCGGCGAGCGCCTGCGCCGTATGTTCGATGTCAACGTGCTGGGCAGCTACCTGACCGCTCGCGAAGGTGCGCGGCGCATGGCCCGTAGCCGCGGTGGCGACGGCGGTTCGATGGTGCTGGTGTCATCGGTAGCCGCCAGCCTCGGTTCGCCCTTCGAATACGTCGACTATGCCGGGGCCAAGGGCGCCATGGACGTGCTGACTCGTGGCCTGGCCAAGGAGCTGGGTGGCGAAGGCGTGAGGGTCAATGCCGTGCGTCCGGGGCTTATCGATACCGAGATCCACGCCAGCGGCGGCCAGCCGGATCGCGCCGAGCGTTTGGGCAAGGCGACACCGTTGGGGCGCGCCGGGCGGGCCGAGGAAGTCGCCGAGGCGATCGTCTGGCTGCTCGGTGATAAAGCCAGCTACACCACCGGGGCGCTGATCGATATAGCTGGCGGCAGATAGAAACCAGAGTCGCGGCTAAAGCCTCTCTCACACATTCGTGGTCAGGTGCGCCATGCGCACCCACACGCACGGCTCAATCCCAGCGCGGCGCAAAGCCTGGGTTGGCAACGCGCTCACCACGATCCAGCGCCTCGATAGCTGCCATGTCTTCGGTGCTCAGGCGCAGCTCGGCAGCGGCCAGGTTGGCGGCCAGGTTCTCGCGCTTGGTCGAGGAGGGGATCACCGTATAGCCCCGCTGCAGCGACCAAGCCAGGGCAACCTGTGCCGGGCTGGCGCCATGGGCGGCGGCGATGCGCTGGATCTCCGGTTCGGCCAGCACCTTGCCGTAAGCCAGCGGCATGTACGCGGTCAGATGGATACCCTGCTGCCGAGCGAATTCCACCAACTTGCGGTTCTGCAGCAGCGGATGGATTTCCACCTGATTGGTGGCGATCTCCTCCACACCCACCGCATCGATGGCTTCGCGCAGATGGGCGATGGTGAAGTTGGACACACCGATGGCCGCGGTCAGACCTTGGCGTTTGGCCTCGAGCAGTTCGCCCAGGTACTGCGCCACGGGAATCTCGTCATTCGGCGACGGCCAGTGGATCAGGGTCAGGTCGACACGCTCCAAGCCCAGGCGCTGCAGGCTCTCGCGCAGGCTGGGAATCACCCGGCCACTGCCGAGGTTCTCGGTCCACACCTTGGTGGTGACGAACAGCTCGTCACGCGCCACGCCGCTGTCGGCAATGGCCTGGCCGACCTCGGCCTCGTTGCAGTAGATCTGCGCCGTGTCGATATGCCGGTAGCCCAGCTCAAGACCGGTGCGCACCGAGTCGATGGCAACCTGATCCTTGAGACGGAAGGTGCCGAGGCCGAAGGGGGGAATGAATTTCATGAGAAGCTCCTCATAGATCGGGAAACGCTGGCCGAGCATCGGGGCGCAACGGGTATCGAAAGATTCGGCAGCATCGATCAGGCAAAAGTTGCAGAACCTTGCCTGGCGGCGAGCGGGGTTGAGGTGGCGCAGTATCCGCGCCAGACTCCTGCGGAAAAAGCCGGAAACTCCGCAAACACCTTTGACTGAAGATCAACAATGAAGACCAGCCTGGAAGAAATGCTCGCCTTCGTCAGCGTGGTCGACAGCGGTTCGATCAGCGCCGCGGCCGAGCAGCTGGAACAAACCGCCTCGGGTGTCAGCCGCGCGCTGAGTCGCCTGGAGGAAAAGCTCGGTGTCACCCTGCTGCGCCGCACCACCCGGCGCCTGGAGCTGACCGAAGAGGGCGAGGTGTTCCTGGCTCAGGCGCGGCGCATCCTCACCAGCGTCGAGGAAGCCGAGGAACAGATGACCCTGCGCAGCCAGGCACCAGCAGGGCGTTTGCGAATCAACACCGCCTCGCCCTTCATGCTGCATGCGATCGTGCCGCTGATCGGCGAATTCCGCGCGCTTTACCCGCAAATCGAACTTGAGCTGAACAGCGACGACCGCATCATCGATCTGCTGGAACGGCGCACCGACCTGGCCATCCGCATCGGCCACCTGCCGGACTCCAGCCTGCACGCCCGGCCGCTGTGTCACAGCTATCGTCGCGTTCTGGCCAGCCCGGAGTACCTAAGCAGGCATGGCACACCGCTACGCACCGAAGAGCTGCCCGGACACAGCCTGATCGGTTTCACCGAACCCGACAGCCTCAATGAGTGGCCGCTGCGTCATGCCCTTGGCGAGCGCTGGCGCATTACTCCGAGCCTGCGTGCCTCCAGCGGCGACACCATTCTCGAACTGGCGCTGGCCGGCGAGGGGATGGTGTGCCTGTCGGACTTCATGACCGATACCGCTCGCGCCAGCGGCGCGCTGGTGGAGGTGCTGGCCGAACAGCGCGTGGAGGTACGTCAGCCAATCAACGCGGTGTACTACCGCAACACCGCGCTGGCCTCGCGCATCACCTGCTTTCTCGATTTCCTCAGCGAGCGGCTGGGCTGCCCAGCCTGAGACCAACGACCGTAGCCCGGATGCAATCCGGGGCCTTGTGACTGTTTCCCCGGATTGCATCCGGGCAATACGACAGCACAACGAAAAAGGGCGACTCATCGTGTCGCCCTTTTCTGCATCAGCGTCAGGTCATTGCGCGGCGTGCAGGCTCCATTCGGCCAGTTTCTGCTGCTTGTAGCTGAGGGCGGCGGCCGGCACCGGGGTGACTTTGCCAGTCTCCATCCAGCGTTTGAGGCGGTTGGCATCGGCCATATGGGTGTACTTGCCGAAGGCGCCGAGCACCACGAAAGCCACCGGACGGTTGGCGATGGTGGTGGCCATCACCAGGCAACGACCAGCGGCATTGGTGAAGCCGGTCTTGCTCAGGTTGATGTTCCAGTCCGCCTTGCGCACCAGTGCATTGGTATTGCGAAAGCCCAATGTGTAGTTGGGCTTGCGGAAGGCCACGGTGGCTTCGGAATCGGTGCTGAACTGGTGGATCAGCGGGTACTGGTTGGCCGCCTTGACCATCAGCGCCAGGTCACGTGCAGTGGCGACGTTCTGCTCGGACAGGCCGGTGGGCTCGACGAAGTGGCTGTTGTGCATCCCCAGCGCCCTGGCCTTGGCGTTCATCGCAGCGACGAAGGCCGCGTGGCCGCCCGGATAATGGTGCGCGAGGCTGGCGGCGGCACGGTTCTCCGAGGACATCAGCGCCAGGTGCAGCATGTCGCGCCGGCTGATCTCGCTGCCGATACGCACGCGGGAGAACACGCCCTGCATTTCCTGGGTATCGCGGATGGTGATCGGCAATACCTCGTCCAGCGGCAGCTTGGCGTCGAGCACCACCATGGCGGTCATCAGCTTGGTGACCGAGGCAACCGGCAGGCGCAGGTCCGGATTGCTGGAATACAGTTCCTGGCCGGTTTTCAGATCGATCAGCAATGCACTACCGGCAGCCAGCTCCTGCTTGGGCTGGGCCGGCGCGGCCTGGAGGTTCGAAACAACAAGGCTACCGCACAGCAGCAGGCCCAAAATCGAATGACGGAGTTTCACGGTTCACTTCACCGGTTGGAGTGTGGGGGCCGCTGGCAGACGTGGGAAACGACCGGCTAGAGCGGCGGCGATCAGTATAAGGATCACACCTGGCTATTGCAGTATGGCCCGGTTAAACGGTCGCCGCTGGCGAATCCAGCTCAGCCTGCAGCCAGCCGACGAAACGCGCGGTCAGGCGCTGGCGGCGTTTGCGCTCGGGCAGCACCAGGTAATAGCCGAGCGCCGAGTGCGCTTCGGCCTCGCCCAGACGACAGAGCAATCCCTGCGCGAGCAGTTCATCCACCAGATGGCGCCAGCCGATGGCCACGCCTTGCCCGGCAATGGCGGCCTGGATCAGCAGGGTGTAGTTGTCGAAGCGCAGCGCGCCGGGCGTTGGCAGGCTGGCGATGCCGAGGGCGCGGAACAGGCCCTCCCAGTCGAACCAGCGCGAACGGTGTTCAGGGCGCAGATGCAGCAGTGGCAGCTCGGTCAGCACATCGCTGGGCAGCGGCGGCTGACGCTCGCCGAGCAGACGCGGACTGCACACCGGAAACACCTCCTCGCGAAATAGCAGATGCGCTTCGCCGTGCTTGAAACGACCGTCGCCAAAACGGATCGCCACGTCGATATCGCTGGGCACCGTGGCCGTATCGCGCTCGCTGGTGATCAGGCTGACGTCCACTTCCGGGTACAGGCGATTGAAGCGCTGCAGACGCGGCATCAGCCAGTAGGCGGCGAAAGCGAAGTCGGTGGCCACCTGCAGCACTTCGTGCTGCTGACGCGCGGTAACGGCGACGAGCCCGGCATCCAGACTGGCCAGCCCTTCCTGCACATGCGCCAGCAGCAGCTCGCCGGCCTCGGTCAGGACGATGCCGCGATAGACGCGGTCGAACAGGCGCGTCGCCAGTTGCTGCTCGAGGCGCTTGATCTGCTGGCTGATGGCCGGCTGGCTGCTGCCCAGCTCGCTGGCCGCTGCGGTGAAACTGAGCTGGCGCGCCGCCGACTCGAACACCCGCAGCGCGTCGAGCGACAGCCCATCGATGGCTTTGAACATAAGCTCTGCTTATCCGAGGCATGTGCCGCAGCCGGGTTTACCCTGCTGCCGTTCTACCGGAATCATGGTGTCAGCACTGTCGCATAAACCCACAGTATGGAATAGCCGCCACCATGAAGCGCCCGAACATCCTCTTCATCATGGCCGACCAGATGGCCGCGCCGATCCTGCCGCTGCACGATACCGCCTCGCCGGTGCAGATGCCCAACCTGATGAAGCTCGCCGAACAGGCCGTGGTGTTCGACTCGGCCTACTGCAACAGCCCGCTGTGCGCGCCGTCGCGCTTCACCCTGGTCAGCGGCCGATTGCCGTCGAAGATCGGCGCCTATGACAACGCCGCGGACTTTCCCGCCGACGTGCCCACCTACGCCCACTACCTGCGCCGCCTCGGCTACCGTACCGCGCTATCGGGCAAGATGCATTTCTGCGGCCCGGATCAGCTGCACGGTTACGAGGAGCGCCTGACCAGCGACATCTATCCCGCCGACTACGGCTGGGCGGTGAACTGGGACGAGCTGGACGTGCGCGCCAGCTGGTACCACAACATGTCCTCGGTGCTGCAGGCCGGCCCCTGCGTGCGCAGCAACCAGCTGGATTTCGACGAGGAGGTGGTGTTCAAGGCGCGCCAGTATCTCTACGACCACGTGCGTCTGACGCCCGAGCAGCCCTTCTGCCTGACCGTATCGATGACCCACCCGCACGACCCCTACACCATCCCCCGCGAATACTGGGATCGCTACGAAGGTGTGGATATTCCCCTGCCGCGCCAGCACATCGAGCAGGCTGAGCAGGATCCGCACTCGCAGCGCCTGCTCAAGGTCATCGATCTGTGGGACAAGCCGCTGCCCGAGGACAAGATCCGCGACGCCCGCCGCGCCTACTTCGGCGCCTGCAGCTATATCGACGACAATATCGGCAAGCTGCTCAAAACCCTGGAGGAATGCGGTTTAGCCGAGGACACTCTGATCGTCTTCTCCGGCGACCATGGCGACATGCTTGGCGAGCGTGGCCTCTGGTACAAGATGCACTGGTTCGAGATGGCCGCCCGCGTGCCGCTGCTGGTGCATGCGCCCAAGCGCTTCGCCGCGCATCGGGTCAGCCAGTCGGTCTCCACCCTCGATCTGCTGCCGACCCTGGTGGAACTCGCCGGTGGCCAGGTCGAGCAAGGTCTGGAGCTGGAAGGCCTCTCACTGCTGCCGCACCTCAAGGGTGAGGGCGGGCATGACGAAGTGCTCGGCGAATACATGGCCGAAGGCACGCTCAGCCCGCTGATGATGATTCGTCGTGGGCCATGGAAATTCGTCTATTCCGAGCAGGACCCGCTGCTGCTGTTCAACCTCGACAGCGACCCGCAGGAGCTTCATAACCTGGCCGACTGCAACGAGCAGAAGGGCATCCTCGCCGGCTTCCTCGCCGAGGCCCGCGGACGCTGGGACATCCCGGCGATCCACGCCGCCACCCTGGCCAGCCAGCGCCGCCGCCGATTGGTGGCCGAGGCGCTGAGCCATGGCAAGCTGACCAGCTGGGATCACCAGCCCTGGGTCGACGCCAGTCAGCAATACATGCGCAACCACATCGACCTCGACGACCTGGAACGCCGTGCGCGGTTTCCGGCAGTCGGTTGAACCTTTGCTCCGCGCCACGAGCCTGAGCCTTGAAGCTGCCGCTACCCAAAACAGAAGAAAAAAGGAGAGACGCCATGAACCGATTCAGTGTGCTGTTACTCGCCACCGCGCTCGCCAGCGCCGGCAATGTCTGGGCCGAGGATGCAGCCTGCAGCACGGTCAAACTGGGTGATCCCGGCTGGAGCGACATCGCCGTGACCAACGGCATCGCCAGCTTCCTGCTCGACGGCCTGGGCTACAAGGCGGAAAGCCAGACCCTGGCCGTGCCGATCATCTTCGCCGGCCTGCAGAAGGGCCAGGTCGATGTCTTCCTCGGCAACTGGATGCCGGCGCAGCAGAGCAACTA
Organism: Pseudomonadota bacterium; assembly: GCA_023431055.1. Taxonomy (GTDB): domain Bacteria; phylum Pseudomonadota; class Gammaproteobacteria; order Pseudomonadales; family Pseudomonadaceae; genus Aquipseudomonas. Next base: position 41,821 of record JAEYXX010000161.1, on the reverse strand, counting down.
CGACAAGTTCGTCGCCAGCGGCGAAGTGGACAAGCTGGCGCAGAACCTCGAAGGCACCGAATACACCCTGGCCGTACCGACCTATGCCTATGAGGCCGGGGTGAAGACCTTCGCCGATCTCGACAAGCATGCCGACAAGTTCGGCAAGAAGCTCTACGGCATCGCTTCCGGCTCGCCGGCCAACGAGTCGATCAGGCAGATGATCGCCGCCGACGAGTTCGGCCTGGGTGACTGGAAACTGGTGGAATCCAGCGAACAGGCCATGCTGGTGCAGGTGGGCCGCGCGGTGAAGCGCGATCAGTTCGTGGTCTTCCTCGGCTGGACGCCGCATCCGATGAACGTGCAGTACGACATGAAGTACCTCAAGGGCGGCGAGAAATATTTCGGCGACAGCGGCCAGGTCAACACCCTGGCGCGCAAGGGCTATGCCGCGCAGTGCCCGAACGTCGGCAAGCTGCTTGCCAACCTCAAGTTCACCCAGGACATGGAGAACAGCATCATGGATCAGGTACTGAGCAAGCAGGCCAGCAACGACGCGGCGATCAAGGCCTGGCTCAAGGCCAACCCGCAGGTGCTCGATGGCTGGTTGCAGGGCGTCACCACCCGCGACGGTGGCGACGGCCTGGCGGCGGTGAAGGCGCGGCTTTGAATTAACCGCCGCAAGTGAGTAGGGTGGAGTCGCCTGCGGCCCACCCTCGACCCGAACCATGCGCCTACCTGACCGACAGACCCTGCTGCCGTTTCTCCGCTGGTTGCCCGGCACCAGTCGCAAGACCCTCGGCAACGACCTGCTGGTGGGCCTGACCGGTGCCATCCTGGCCCTGCCGCAGTCGCTGGCCTACGCGCTGATCGCCGGCCTGCCCGCGGAGTACGGCCTGTACGCGGCCATCGTGCCGGTGATCATCGCCTGCCTGTGGGGCTCCTCCTGGCACCTGATCTGCGGGCCGACAGCGGCCATCTCCATCGTTTTGTTCACCAGCGTCACGCCCATGGCGCGCATGGGCAGCGACGAATTCATCGCCCTGATCCTGCTGCTGACCTTTCTCGCCGGGCTGTTCCAGTGGCTGCTCGGCCTGCTGCGCTTCGGCGCCCTGGTGAACTTCGTTTCGCAGTCGGTGGTGCTCGGCTTCACCCTCGGCGCGGCGCTGGTGATAGCCATCGGCCAGATGCCCAATCTGCTCGGCGTCGAAGTCGCCAACCAGCCCACGGCGCTGACCAGCCTGCTGCAGATCGGTCAGCACCTGCCCGAGGCGCACTGGCCCAGCGCGGCCCTGGCCGCCTTTACCCTGCTGCTCAGCCTGATGGTGCGGCAGCTCTGGCCAAAGTTGCCGGCGCTGCTGATCGGCCTGGTCTGCGGCAGCCTGCTGACCTGGTTGCTGCCGGTACGTTTCACCGCTGACATCGCCCTGGTGGCGCCGTTCGAAGGTGGCCTGCCGCCTTTGACCATGCTCAGCTTCGAGCTCAATGACGTGCTGCGCCTGCTACCGGCGGCAGTAGCCTGCGGCATGCTTGGGCTGGTCACCAGCCTGTCCATCGCCCGTGCGCTGGCGGTCAAATCGCACCAGTTCCTCGATGCCAACCAGGAAGTGCGCGCCCAGGGCCTGTCGAACATGATCGGGCCGTGGTTCTCCGCCTCGCTGTCGGCCGGCTCCTTCACCCGCTCGGCGCTGAACCTGCAGGCCGGTGCGCGCACGCCGCTGGCCGGGGTGTTCTCGGCGCTGCTGGTGGCGCTGTTCGCGGTGTTCGGCGCAGCGCTGCTGACGCATATCCCGCTGCCGGTGATGGCCGCCGGCATCCTGCTGATCTGCTGGGGCCTGGTGGATCTGCCGGCGATTCGGGCGCTGCGCCGAGTCAGCCGTTCCGAATTCGTGGTGATGCTGCTGACCTTCGCCGCCACCCTGGTGCTGGAGCTGCAGACGGCGATCTACGCCGGCGTGCTGGCCTCGCTGTTCTTCTACCTCAAGCGCACCTCGCAGCCGCGCGTACGCCTGTGGCACGACGGCGACGACGAAATTCTGCGCATCGACGGCTCGATCTTCTTCGGCGCCTGCCAGTACATCCAGCAACTGCTGCAGCGCAGCCGCGGCCAACGCCTGATAATCGACGCGCGGCACATCAACTTCATCGACTACGCCGGGGTGGAGATGCTGCATCAGGAAGCACGCCGCCTGCAGGCGCTGAAGCGCAGCCTGGTGCTGCGTCAGGCCAGGCCACAGGTGGTGGAGGAAATCCTCAAGCTCGAGGGCGCCGAGCACTGCCCGGTGTTGTTCGAAGACTGAGCGAGGCAGCTCGCTCCGGCCATCATTCGTCTGCGAGCGTGCTCAGATCCAGCGGGCGCACCTGACCGAGCCATAGCGGCCAGTCGCGGTGGTCGCGCAGCTCGTTGTCGGTGACCGGGTGCACCAGCACGTTGAGGCCATTGCGGTGTCGCATCAGCCAGGGCACCAGCTCACCGAACAGATCGGCACGAAAGGCCAACTGGCAACTCCAGTCCGGGTGCGGACCGACCGGGCGCTCGTGCATCCGCCCCATCTTCAATGGGAAGCGCCGCGCGGCTTCTTCGCACAACGCGCGGGCCTGATCGAGGGTGCTGGCGTCGAAGTAGACATGGGCGTGATAGCCCCTGATCCTCGGCAGCGCTTGCTCGTCCATGCGCGCTAGCCTGCCAGTTGGCGGCGCAGCTCAGCCAGCACCGGCGCGGTGTCCGGACGCACCCCGCGCCATAGCTCGAACGCCTCGGCCGCTTGCTCGACCAGCATGCCCAGGCCGTCCAGGCAGCGCGCGGCGCCCTGATCAGCTGCCCAGCGGTTGAAGGCGGTGGGCTCCTTGCCATACATCATGTCGTAGCAGAGCGTGTGGCCGGGCTGGATCAGGCTTGGCGCAATCGCGGGCAGCTCGCCACCGAGGCTGGCCGAGGTGCCGTTGACGATCAGGTCCACCGGCGCATCGATCCAGTCGAAACCAGCGGCCACCAGCGGGCCGAGGTCGGCAAACTCGCGCACCAGTTGTTCGGCCTTGGCCACGGTGCGGTTGGCGATCACCAGCACCGCAGGGCGCTGCGCCAGGAAGGGTTCGAGCACACCGCGTACGGCACCGCCGGCACCGAGCACGAGAATGCGTTTGCCGGCCAGGCTGAAACCGGCGTTGTCCTGCAGGTCGCGGGTCAGGCCGGCACCATCGGTGTTGTCGCCGAGCAGGCGGCTGTCGGCCAGCTTCTTCAGGGTATTGACCGCACCGGCGCGGCGGGCGCGCTCGGTGAGCTCGTCGCAAAGGCGAAAAGCCTCTTCCTTGAACGGCACGGTGACGTTGCCACCCAGGCCTTCGGTGAAAAAGGCGCGGGCATCACCGACAAAATCATCCAGCGGCGCCAGGCGCGCGTCGTAGGTCAATGCCTGGCCGGTCTGTTCGGCGAACAGGCGATGGATCAGCGGTGATTTGCTGTGGCCGATGGGGTTGCCGAAGACGCAGTAGCGGTCCATGGGAAGTCCTGTTTGTTTAGGCGCCAGTTCGTAGCCCGGATAAAATCCGGGAGCGGTCGCTGATTTGCCCCGGATTGCATCCGGGCTACGCAAAAAAGCTCATGCCAGCCAGTCGCGATCGGTCAGAAAGTACTCGGTCAGGCGAGCTTCCTCGCTACCCGGCTCGGGCTTCCAGTCGTAGCCCCACCGCACATGCGGCGGCAGCGACATGAGGATCGACTCGGTACGCCCGCCGGACTGCAGGCCGAACAGGGTGCCGCGGTCGAACACCAGGTTGAACTCGACGTAGCGGCCACGACGGAAGGCCTGAAACTCGCGCTCGCGCTCACCGAAAGGCGTCATCTTGCGGCGCTGGACGATGGGCAGGTAAGCCTGGATGTAGGCATCACCGATGGCGCGCATGAAGGCGAAGCTGGTGTCGAAGTCCCACTCGTTGAGGTCATCGAAGAACAGACCACCGATGCCGCGCGGCTCGCCACGGTGCTTGAGGTGGAAGTAGCGGTCGCACCAGGCCTTGAACTTGGGATAGACCTCGGCACCGAAAGGCGCGCAGGCATCATGCGCAACCTGGTGCCAATGCACGCAGTCCTCTTCATTGGCGTAGTAGGGCGTGAGGTCGAAACCGCCGCCGAACCACCACACCGGCTCCTCGCCTTCCTTCTCGGCGCTGAAGAAGCGCACGTTGGCGTGCGAGGTCGGCACGTAGGGGTTTTCCGGGTGGATCACCAGCGACACGCCGAGGGCCTGGAAGCCACGACCGGCCAGCTCGGGGCGATGGGCGCTGGCCGAGGGCGGCAGGCTGTCGCCGAATACGTGGGAGAAATTCACCCCGCCTTTCTCGATCAGCGCGCCGTTCTCGATCACCCGCGTGCACCCGCCACCACCGGCCGGGCGCTGCCAGGCGTCCTCGGCGAAAACGGCCTGGCCGTCTTCGGCTTGCAGGGCGGAGCAGATGCGGTCTTGCAGGTCGAGCAGGTAGGCCTTCACGGCCTCGGTACGGTCAGTCACGGCGGCACCTTGAACAGAGAGCAGGGCGGAATCGGCGGGCAGCATAGCATTCACCCAGGCACATCCGCAGTTGACGTCGGTCAATCGGGGCGATTGGATAGACCCTTTCGCCACGCGGCGACTCGAGCTAGACAAGGAATCCAAGATGGCCAAGCGTATCCAGTTCAGCCAGCACGGCGGCAGCGACGTGCTGGAATATCGTGACTACCAGCCGGCAGCGCCAGGCCCGCGCGAAGTGCGCGTGGCCAACCGCGCCATCGGCCTGAACTTCATCGACACCTATTTCCGCAGCGGCCTGTACCAGCCACCAGCGCTGCCCTCGAGCCTGGGCACCGAAGGTGCCGGGGTGGTCGAGGCGATTGGCAGTGAGGTCGAGGGCCTTGAGGTGGGTGACCGCGTGGCCTACGCCACAGGCCCGCTGGGCGCCTACAGCGAACTGCACGTGCTACCCGCCGACAAACTGGTGAAACTGCCGGACAGCATCAGCTTCGAACAGGCCGCCGCCGTCATGCTCAAGGGCCTGACGGTGCAGTACCTGCTGCGCCAGACCTATGAGCTCAAGGGCGGCGAGACCATCCTGTTCCACGCGGCTGCCGGCGGTGTTGGCTCCTTCGCCTGCCAGTGGGCCAAGGCGCTGGGTGTGAAGCTGATCGGCACCGTCAGCTCGGCGGAGAAGGCGGCGCGCGCCAGGGAGCAGGGCGCCTGGGCGACCATCGACTACAGCCATGAAAACGTCGTGCAACGCGTGCTGGAGCTGACCGACGGCGCCAAGTGCCCGGTGGTCTACGACGGTGTCGGCAAGGACACCTGGGATACCTCGCTGGACTGCGTGGCGCCACGCGGCCTGCTGGTGAGTTTCGGCAATGCCTCCGGCGCGGTGACCGGCGTCAACCTGGGCATCCTGGCGCAGAAGGGCTCGCTATACGTCACCCGCCCAACCCTGGCCGGCTACGCCACCAGCGCGCAACGCCTGCAGGCCATGGCCGACGAGCTGTTCGGCATGATCGCCAGCGGCCAGCTGCAGGTGGAAATCAGCAACCGCTACGCGCTGAAGGATGCCGCGGCCGCTCAGGATGCGCTGAGCTCGAGGCAGACCACCGGCTCGACCATCTTGCTGCCTTAAGAACCCGTAGCCCGAGCCGGACGCGTCACAAGGTCAGGACGGGCGAATCACATCGCCCGTGCGCAAATCGCGAATCAGGCTGGGATTCCTGCGCCCGCCCAACGCACCACCGAGCACCTTGTCCAATTCACCTGGGAAGTACTGCTCGACGCGCAGACGCGAACGCGCAGCAGGACGGCCGGCTGGATTGGCCGAGGTTGAGATCAGTGGCCCGGTCAGACGGCAGAGTGCTTGCACCAGTGGATGAGCACTGACACGTAACGCCACGCTGTCGTGCTCGCCGGTGACCCACTCAGGCAAACGCCCCTGGTGCGGCACCAGCCAGGTATTCGGGCCTGGCCAGCTGCCAGCCAGGCGCTCCTGCCAGATCTCCGGCAAGTCATCGAGCAGGAAGTCGAACTGCTCGATCTCGTCGGCCACCAGAATCAGGCCCTTGTGCATCGGGCGTTCCTTGAGGGCCAGCAGACGATCCACCGCCTCTTCGTTCCAGGGGTCGCAGCCCAGGCCCCAGACCGCTTCGGTGGGATAGGCGATCACGCCGCCGTCACGCACCACCCGCGCCGTTTGCTGTACCTGCCAGTTGCTGGCCATGGGTCGTCTCCCGCCGTTGCAATGGGCGGCAGTCTATCCAAGCCAGACCACTGCGGCCATTACCCTTCATGGGCCACGCGCCAGCCAGCGCCCACCCTCGCAGCAGACCAGACCGTCCAGCTCCAGTTCGGTCAGTGCCGCCAGCACCTGCGCCAGCGGCCAGCCGCTGCTGCGCGCCAAGGCCTCGCTGCTGTGTGGCGCGGCGTGCAGCAGCGTCAGCAGAGGATGCTGCTCGGCGTCAGGCTGCGCAGCCGAAGCCTGCTGGCCGCCTGGCATCTGCCAACCGCGCAGGGCTTCGAGGATATGCTCGATGCTTTCCACCAATGTGGCGCCGTCACGAATCAGCTGATGACAGCCGCGCGCTCCGGGATGATGGATGGAACCAGGGATGGCATAGACCTCGCGCCCCTGCTCCGCGGCCAGTCGCGCAGTGATCAGCGAGCCACTCGAAGGGCTGGCCTCAACCACCAGCACGCCCAGCGACAGACCACTGATGATCCTGTTACGCCGCGGGAAATTGCTCGCCTGCGGCGGACAATCCAGCGGCAATTCGGAAACCAGAGCGCCACCCTGCTCGATGATCCGTGCCGCCAGCCCCACATGTCGCCGCGGATACAGGCACTGCAAGCCGGTACCCAGCACGGCGACGGTTTTGCCGCCCCCATCCAGTGCCCCCTGATGCGCGGCGCCATCGATACCCAGGGCCAGCCCGCTGGTGATGACGAAGCCGCCGCCGGCCAGACTGCGAGCAAAGGCTCGCGCGTTATCCAGACCCGGCTGCGAGGCACGCCGGCTGCCGACCATGGCCAGTTGCGGCACCTCCAGCACGTCTGGTTCGCCGGCCACGAAAAGCAGAGGTGGAGCATCCGCCAACTCGGCCAACAGCGCAGGGTAGCTCGGGTCGTCCCACATCAGCACATGCTGATCGGCTGCCTCCAGCCACTGCAGCGCAGCGCGTGCCCGATCGCGGATTTCCACACTGCGCCGTGGCTCGGCGCAGGCGGCGGGCAACCCCAGCGCACGCCAGGCGCTGGCCGGTGCGCTGAGCGCAGCCGACGCGCTGGCGAAGGCACTCAGCAGCTTGCGAAAACGCCGCGGCCCCAGCTCCGGCAGCAAATGCAGGCGCAGGCGTGCTTCGAGTTCGGCAGGAGAGATTGCAGAGAAAAACGAGGAGGAGGCTGACATGAGGATTCTTCCCTGATCGGTGGCGCCGCCATCCTGGCGACCGGAAAGCACGAGCCCCGCTATTGCGGGGCTCGTCGGATATTACGGGTTGCGGACCTTGTCCATCACCGCCAGCTGCCGGCTGGCCTGCAGCACCAGGCCGTAGCTGAGCTTGTCGTAGGTGCGGAACACCATCAGCAGGCCGGAGCGCTCATCCGGAATCTTCAGGCTCTCGCCAGTGACGCGATCTCGGACGGTCTCGCCGGTCTTGTACACCGCCAGCACGTTGCCGATTTCCAGGCCGTCGCGTGCGCCCTTGTTCAGGGTGACCACGTCGAACTGACCGATCTGGCTTACACCACGCGGCACGTCGAGGATCAGACCCTTGATCTCGCCCGCCGGCTCGCTGGGCATGAAGGTGGAGTTGATCGCACGCTCCTCGGTGGGGAACAGGCGATCACCCAGGCGTACCTCCTGAGTCGAGCGCTTCAGCAGCAGGGTGCCGACATCACCTTCCTCGGCGACGATCTCGCCGGAACCGATGTCATCGGCGTTGATACCGAGGAATTCCTGAGTCTCAGGATCCACGTAGGTCTTGCCCTGACGGAAGATGCCGTAAGCCGGATGCTCTTCGTCGAACTGGCCGCGAGCGTAGACGCGATCACCAGCGCCACTGACCACGCGCTCGGCGTTGCCGGCGACGATGTAGGGCTTGCCATTGAACTCTTCCGGCGTATCGACGATACGGTTGCTCAGCAGGAAGCTGTTGATCGCCTCCAGCGGGATGGTCGGGATCGCCTCGGCCATCGGCGTGCTGCGCACTTGCGGCGACAGCTTGATGGTGCCGCGCGACTCGCCGCGGTTGAGCATCAGGCGTGGCTGGCCGTCGACATAAACGAGATTGAGAGTGTCCCCGGGGTAGATCAGATGCGGGTTGGCCACCTGCGGGTTGGCGTGCCAGATCTCCGGCCATTTCCACGGCTGGCGCAGGAACTTGCCGGAAATGTCCCAGAGGGTATCGCCCTTGACCACGGTGTAGCGGTCCGGGTGACCGTCCTTGAGTTGCACTTCGGCCTGAGCCAAGCTGGTCAGGGCCAGTCCGCCAGCTGCAAAGAGCAGGGCGAGTAGTGATTTCCTCATACGGTGAATCCCTTTATTATGTGCCTTCACGTGAAGCGCCCTAGCGCCGCGTGCCAAACCCGCTGATTACGCGGCGTGAAGCCGTTTTTCAATGCTGTTCATCATCTTAGCAGCGGATTTTGACTTTATTCTACAAGTGCATCACAAACGCATATGGCGATCCTGAATATCCTCGAATTTCCTGATCCACGCCTGCGTACCATCGCCAAACCGGTGGACGTCGTGGACGACTCCATCCGTCAACTGGTCGACGACATGTTCGAGACCATGTACGACGCACCCGGTATCGGTCTGGCCGCGACGCAGGTCAACGTGCACAAGCGCGTCGTGGTCATGGATCTGTCCGAGGACAAGACCGAACCGCGGGTGTTCATCAACCCCGAGTTCGAATCGCTGACCGACGAGATGGACCAGTATCAGGAAGGCTGCCTGTCGGTACCTGGCTTCTACGAGAACGTCGATCGCCCGCAGAAGGTCAAGATCAAGGCGCTGGACCGCGATGGCCAGCCCTTCGAGCTGATCGCCGAAGGCCTGCTCGCCGTGTGTATCCAGCACGAGTGCGATCACCTCAACGGCAAGCTGTTCGTCGACTATCTGTCCAACCTCAAGCGCGACCGGATCAAGAAGAAGCTGGAAAAACAGCATCGCCAACGCGCTTGACGCCCCATCCAGAAGGCTTGCCACGGCAAGCCTTTTTCTTTAGCGAGCCCCCCATGCCTGACTCATTGCGTATCGTCTTTGCCGGCACCCCGGAATTCGCCGCCGAACATCTCAAGGCTCTGCTGGCCAGCCAGCACGAGATCATCGCCGTCTACACCCAGCCGGACCGCCCGGCGGGCCGCGGCCAGAAGCTGATGCCCAGCCCGGTCAAACAGCTCGCCGTCGAGCACGCTATACCCGTCTACCAGCCGGCCAGCCTGCGCAACGAAGAGGCCCAGGCCGAGCTGGCGGCATTCAAGCCGGACCTGATGGTGGTGGTCGCCTACGGCCTGATCCTGCCGCAGGTGGTGCTCGACACGCCGCGCCTGGGCTGCATCAACAGCCACGCCTCCTTGCTGCCGCGCTGGCGTGGCGCGGCGCCGATCCAGCGCGCGGTGCAGGCCGGCGATGCCGAGAGTGGCGTCACCGTGATGCAGATGGAAGCAGGCCTGGACACCGGGCCGATGCTGCTCAAGGTCAGCACGCCGATCTCGGCAGAAGACACCGGCGGCAGCCTGCATGACCGTCTCGCCCAACTCGGCCCGCAGGCGGTGCTGCAGGCAATCGACGGCCTGGCTGCCGGTACGCTGAAGGGCGAAGTCCAGGACGATGCCCTGGCCAACTACGCGCACAAGCTGAACAAGGACGAGGCGCGCCTCGACTTCAGCCGCCCAGCCGTCGAACTGGAGCGTCTGATCCGCGCCTTCCATCCCTGGCCGATCTGTCACACCACGCTGAACGGTGATGCGCTGAAAGTGCATGCCGCCGAGATCGGCGAGGGCAAGGGCGCGCCCGGCACCATTCTCGCAGCCGACAAGAATGGTCTGACCGTCGCCTGTGGCGAGGGGGCGCTACGTCTGACTCGCCTGCAATTGCCCGGCGGCAAGCCGCTGGCCTTCGGCGATCTGTACAACAGCCGCCGCGAGCAATTCGCACCCGGCCTGGTACTCGGTCAATGAATCCACGTCTGGCTGCGGCGCGTGCCCTGACCGCCGTGCTATCCGGCAAGGCCTCGCTGGGCAGCAGCCTGCCGCCGCAGCTGGACAGGGTCGAGCACCACGACCGCGCCCTGGCGCAGGACCTGGCCTTCGGCGCCGCACGCTGGCAGCCGCGTCTGCAACTGCTGGCGGACAAGCTGCTGGAGAAACCCTTCAAGGCCGCCGACAAGGATGTCGAGGCGCTGCTGCTGATCGGTCTCTACCAGTTGCTGCACAGCCGCATCCCCGAACACGCCGCCATCGGCGAGACGGTTGGCTGCGCTGGCGCGCTGAAAAAGCCCTGGGCCAAGGGTCTGCTCAACGCCGTGTTGCGCCGCGCTCAGCGCGAGCATGAAGAGATTTTCGCCGAGCTGGATCGCGACCCGGTGCTACACACCGCGCATCCACGCTGGCTACAGAAAGCGCTCAAGGCGCACTGGCCCGAACACTGGCAGGCCATTTGCGCCGCCAATAACGCGCACCCGCCGCTGATCCTGCGGGTCAATCGCCGCCATGGCAGCCGCGACGCCTACCTCGAGGAGCTGCGCGGCGCCGGCTTTGCTGCCGAGCCCTGCACCTTCAGCCGCGACGGCGTGCGCCTGCTGCAACCCTGCGACGTGACCGCACTGCCCGGCTTCAAGGAAGGCCGCGTCAGCGTGCAGGACGAAGCCGCGCAACTGGCCGCTGACTTACTGGAGCTTGCACCAGGCCAACGGGTGCTGGATTCCTGCGCGGCACCAGGCGGCAAGACCTGCCACCTGCTGGAAGTCGAGCCAGGCTTGAGCGAAGTGGTCGCGGTGGATCTGGAAGCCAAGCGCCTGGCCCGTGTACGCGAGAATCTCCAGCGCCTCGGCCTGGAGGCGCGCCTGATCGCCGCCGACGGCCGTGCGACCAAGGTCTGGTGGGACGGCAAACCATTCCAGCGCATCCTGCTCGACGCCCCCTGTTCGGCTACCGGGGTGATCCGTCGTCACCCGGATATCAAGCTGACGCGCAAGCCGGAAGACATCCCCGCCCTGGCACAACTTCAAGGCGAACTGCTCGATGCCCTGTGGCCGACCCTCGCGCCCGGCGGCATCCTGCTCTACGCCACCTGCTCGGTACTGCCGACGGAAAACAGCGACACCATCGCCGCCTTCCTCTCTCGCACCCCGGATGCACAGGAGGTCGCCATCGACGGCGGCTTCGGCCTGCAACCGGCGCACGGTCGCCAGCTGCTGCCGCAGCTGGACGGCCACGACGGCTTCTACTATGCCAAGCTGATAAAGACCGCTGTGACCAGCCACAGCTAACGGAGCGATCAGTGAAAATCATCATTCTCGGCGCCGGCCAGGTAGGCGGCACCCTGGCGGAACACCTCGCCAGCGAGGCCAACGACATCACCGTGGTCGACACCGATGGCGACCGCCTGCGCGACCTCGGCGACCGCCTGGACATCCGCACCGTTCAGGGCAAGGGCTCCTTCCCCACCGTACTGCGCCAGGCTGGCGCCGATGATGCCGACATGCTGGTGGCGGTGACCAACAGCGACGAAGTCAACATGATGGCCTGTCAGGTGGCCTACACCCTGTTCCACACCCCGACCAAGATCGCCCGGGTGCGCGAGGCGGCCTACCTGACCCGCGAGGCGCTGTTCGACAACGAAGCGATTCCGGTCGACGTACTGATCAGCCCCGAGCAGGTGGTGACCAACTACATCAAGCGCCTGATCGAATACCCCGGCGCCCTGCAGGTGATCGACTTCGCCGAAGGCAAGGCCCAGCTGGTGGCGGTCAAGGCCTACTACGGCGGCCCGCTGGTGGGCCAGCAACTGCGCCAGCTGCGCCAGCATATGCCTAACGTCGACACCCGCGTCGCGGCGATCTTCCGCCGCAATCGGCCGATCATGCCCAAGGGCGACACCGTGATCGAGGCCGATGACGAAGTGTTCTTCATCGCTGCCAAAGCACACATCCGCGCGGTAATGAGCGAGATGCGTCGTCTCGAGGACAGCTACAAACGTGTGGTGATCGCCGGTGGCGGCAACATCGGCGAACGCCTGGCCGAGGCCATCGAAAGCCGCTACCAGGTGAAGATCATCGAAATGAACCCGGCGCGCTGTCGCTACCTGTCGGAGAACCTCGACAGCACCATCGTGCTGCAGGGCAGCGCCTCGGATCGCGACCTGCTGGTGGAGGAGAACATCAACGATGCCGACATCTTCCTCGCCCTGACCAACGACGACGAGGCCAACATCATGTCCTCGCTGCTGGCCAAGCGCCTGGGTGCGCGCAAGGTGATGACCATCATCAACAACCCGGCCTACGTCGACCTGGTGCAGGGCGGCGAGATCGACATCGCCATCAGCCCGCAGCTGGCCACCATCGGCACCCTGCTGACCCACGTGCGCCGCGGTGATATCGAAAGCGTGCACAGCCTGCGCCGCGGGGCCGCCGAAGCGCTGGAAGTGATCGCTCATGGCGATGCCAAATCGAGCAAGGTCATCGGCCGCATGATCGAGGAGATCGCCCTGCCGCCGAGCACCACCATCGGCGCCATCATCCGCGACGAACAGGTGCTGATCGCCCACGACGACACGGTGATCGAGTCCGGCGACCACGTGATCCTGTTCCTGGTCGACAAGAAGTACATCCGTGACGTCGAGCGCCTGTTCCAGGCCGGCCTGACGTTCTTCTGAAGCTGGAGAAGGCGTATCTCGTAGGAGCGAGCTCTGCTCGCGAAGCTATTCGCGCCTGAGATTCGCGAGCCGAGCTCGCTCCTACAATCGACACCAGCACGTAGCCCGGATGAAATACGGGGAATGCCCACATGACGATGCAGGAGCCGAGATGAGCACCGAAGCACTGGAAAAGATGTTGGCCAAGGGCATGGACAACGCCCTGCTGCGCTTCGGCCTGGGCAAGGCCCATCTGGACGCCGGTAACGCCGCCCAGGCTGCCGAGCACCTGCAGCGCTGCGTGGCATTCGACCCTGGCTATTCCGCGGCGTGGAAACTGCTGGGCAAGGCACTGCAGGCCGAAGGCGACACCGAGGCCGCACGCCAGGCCTGGCAGCAGGGCATCGCTGCCGCCCAGGCCAAGGGCGACAAGCAGGCCGAAAAGGAAATGACGGTGTTTCTGCGCAAGCTGGACAAGCCGACGAGCAATCGCGGCTAAAGCCCCTCCCACGCACTCAACACCGACCACCATGGGAGGCGCTTCAGCGGCGAGCTCTTTGCGGCCGACTCAGCAGCGTAGCCCGGATGCAATCCGGGAAGGTTTCTGCAGTCTGCCCCCGAATTACATCCGGGCTACGCAGGTGCGATGCAACTCAGGCGGTGGCAGTACGCTGCGGCAGGGCGCGGACGATGGCACTGAGCAGCATCCCGTACAGCGGCACGAAGAGGATCAAGCTGATGGCCAGCTTGATCACGTAGTCCACCGTGGCGATCTCCACCCAGTTGGCCGCCATGAACGGATCGTCGCTGCGCCAGAATGCCACCGAGAAGAACAGGAAGGTATCGAGCAGGTTGCCGAAAATGGTCGACGCGGTTGGCGCGATCCACCACTGGCTCATCTTGCGCAGGCGGTCGAACACCTGGATATCGAGCAACTGGCCGAAGGCGTAGGCGAGGAAGCTGGCCACGGCGATGCGGAAGACGAACAGATTGAATTCGCCCAGCGCGAACAGCCCGCCAAAAGCCCCTTCGTGGAACAGCACCGACACCACGTAGGAGGCGACCAGCGCCGGCAGCATCACTCGGGCGATCACCACCCGTGCAGCATGCTTGCCGATCAGGCGCACGGTGAGGTCGGTGGCCAGGAAGATGAACGGGAAACTGAATGCACCCCAGGTGGTGTGCCAGCCGAACAGGGTGATCGGCAGCTGCACCAGGTAGTTGCTGGCGATGATGATGAGGATGTGAAAGGCGATCAGGCCGGCCAGCACGGGCCGACTGACCGACGCGGGAATCAGGGTCATGTCTGTGTCCTTTTTCATGAAGTGGGGTGAGGGAACCCACTGCCGCCGCCGACGTGGCCGCGAGCGGCGCGCATTCTAGCGCCTGCTTGACTCGCGGGATAGGTTTTGTCGCAGCCGGCCAAGGCCACTCGGATGAAAGGTCGTGCATTCACGCAATGCTGCTCACTTCAGGCCCGCTTGATTGGCCCTTGAGTAAACGACGCAGCGTCGCGGAATGAGATGTGCCTGACCAGATAGCTGTCCGGCAAATGCTCGGCCGTCAGGCTTGCGGCACCACTCGCTTGGCCAACTGGAAATGACGCGCCCAGTAGGCATTGTTGAGGCGATCGATGCGCACCTTGGTGCCACGGCGCGGTGCGTGAACGAAACGACCCTCGCCAATGTAGATGGCCACGTGGTCCACCGAACGGCTGCGGATGCGGAAGAACAGCAGATCACCCGGCTGCAGGTCGCTGCGCTTCACCGAAGGTGCATCCAGACGCGACAGATCACGGGAGGTACGCGGCAGTTCGAGGTCGTCCTGAGTCTTGAACGCGTATTGCACCAGCCCGCTGCAGTCGAGGCCGTGCCGCGGGCTGGTGCCACCCCAGCGGTAAGGCGTGCCCAGCGCGCCGAGCGCGCGGTCGATCACTTCTCGGGCCGGCTGCGGCTCGGCCGCTTGCGACGTGGCAGGAACGGTGTAAACACGAAAGGTGGCGGAGGCTTGGGTACAAATTCCCAGTAAAAGAGCGCCTCCCAGGCAAAATGACATGAAAAACTTTTTCAAACCCAGTGACCCTGGTTACTGGCCTTTGCGCGGAAGCCCTTCCGAATCAAGGCATTGCATCGGAAACGAGCCTCCTGCCCGTCCCGGTGACGGACCGACTGGAAAAGACTTTGGTTCATTTTGCTGCACTATGAGTCGACGAACGGTTTCCCGCTGATCACGACGAATCGCCGCCTGATCGCCTCCGCTTGCGCTAAGAACACTGCTCAGATAGCCACCAAGGCAGCCTTGCGCTGGAGCCGTCTTCACCCATACGCGGCCTCGCCGCTCAACTGGCTGGCTCCCGTTTCGTAGGAGCGGCTTTAGCCGCGATCTTTCGCGGATGAATCCGCTCCTACAAGAACGTGCTTTTAAGGCTGCTGGCGCACCTTGATCGCCGCCAGCATCTTCTGCGCCAGCGCCGCGAGCAATATCGCAACGGCCAACACTGCCAGCACAGGCTCGGACAGGCGCAGCGCGGCCGAGGCGTCTTGCAGATCTAACAGGGCCGCCAGCGCCGCGAGAATAGGCAGGCTGACGCCCAGCGACAAGCTGGCGAACAGGCTCATGCGCGCCACATCGCCCGCGCTCAGCCCATTGCGCCCGTACAGGCGGTAGCGCACTGAGCCACCGGACAACGCCGACAGGCCCACCGCATTGCCGATGGCGAAAGCGCAGAAACCGCCCAGCGCCAGGATCGGCGGCGGCAGCTGGACATTGGCGTAGCGGCTGGCCGACCACTCGTAGGCAAGCATCACCGCAAAGCCCAGCACAGTGGCCA
Source organism: Pseudomonadota bacterium (assembly GCA_023431055.1). Lineage (GTDB taxonomy): Bacteria > Pseudomonadota > Gammaproteobacteria > Pseudomonadales > Pseudomonadaceae > Aquipseudomonas. Next base: position 26,154 of record JAEYXX010000161.1, on the reverse strand, counting down.
GAAGGGCGCCGAACAGCGCCTGCGGCGACACCGCCGCCAGGGATTCACGGACCTGATCCGGGTTGATCTCGCGCACCAGGTGCCAGCAGGCAACCAGCGCCAGGCCGAACAACAGCAGCGAGAGACCAAGGCCGATCAGGTGGCGGTTGCGTTGCAGCCAGCCAGGTTGAGAGGAAGAAAGCAGATCAGGCGCATCAGCGCCCTGGGCGGGAAGTTCGGGTACCGCTCGACTCATGTCGAAAACGCCTCTGATGGACGCCACCTCGGAGTGAGGCCTTGATCAGAGCACAGATGTAACAAAATGTTCCATTGATCCGAAACATTTATTGGCGAAGGTTAGACCGAGGCGATTCGCTCAGGCCTCGCCGAGAAACCGCAGACCAGCGCCTTCGGCATCCACGCGCATCACTTCCATCTTCAACACCGGGGCGGGGAAGGGCAGGTCCTGCACCTGGCCGGTAACCTCGGTGCCGACCGCCAGGGCGGTGATGTCCGGGTGCTTCACATAGACGCCGCTATCGGACAGGTCACGGGTTTGCGCCAGCAGCTCACCAAAGCTGGGGTGGCTGATCTTGATCCGACACTTCATCGGGGTACGCACCTGCTGACGCTGGTTGGACATGACGGCTCCATGATTGGGCGAGCAATTTCGCCTTTAATAGCCTATTCGCGCGTTGCCGCCCAGCAGGCGGCAGAAAAAAGGCGCCATCGAGGCGCCTTACTTACATCGTGCTCGGTGACGATACGTCAGTACCACTTGGCCTCGCCGTCCGGGCGCTTCTTGAAGCGCTTCATGCTCCACATGTACTGGCTCGGGTAGTTGCGCACGTAGCGCGACACCACTTCGCTCATCGCTGCCACGCCTTCTTCGACGTTCTCGCTGTACATGCCTTCGGGCGCCGCCTCGAGGATCACCTTGTAGCCGCTGCCATCGGGCAGACGCAGCGCATGCAGGAACACACCGACTGCCTTGCCACCGGTAAGCATGCCCGGTACGAACTTGCTGGTCAGCGCTGTGGTGCCGAGGAAGGGCACGAAAACACCCGACGAACGGCTCGGCTCCGGGTCGGCCGGGATACCCACGGCGCCGCCCTTGCGCACTTCCTTGATGACGCTGAGGATGCCTTCCTTGGTCGACGGCGCGACGCGATTACCCATCTGCACGCGCTGCTGCTGCAACAGCTCGTCGACCGCCTTGAGCTTGGGCGGGCGGTAGAAAATGATCGGTTTGCACTGGTTGCAGTAGAAGTGGTTGAGCACTTCCCAGTTGCCCAGGTGGCTGGTGATGCCGACCACGCCCTTGCCCGAGGCCAGGGCCTGCTGCAGCACCTCCAGGCCTTCCACCTCGCGAATCAGCTTGAGCGATTTCTGCGCCGGCCAGATCCAGGCGCACGCGCTCTCGGTCAGGGTCTTGCCGATGTCCATGAGGCTCTGCCCGACCAGTTTGTCCAGCTCGGCCTGGTTAAGCTCGGGGAAGCACTTGCTCAGGTTGATGCGCACCACGTCGCGCGAGCCATTCGGCAGCTTCCACATCAGCCAGCCGATGGCGTTGCCCACGGCCTGCACGGCGCGCCAGGGCAGCAGTGCGAACAGGCGCAGGAAACCCACCACCAGGGCGCCCTTGAGTTTTTCCACGACAGACTCCAACCGCTCACAAATGCGCCAATTGTACCGTTGGGCGACCGCGCAGTCAGTAAAGGCTCGTCCGAAGCCGCTGCTGCAGGTCACGCTCGTAGGCTTCGACATCGAACTCGTCGTAGATGTGGCGAAAAATATCGCCGGCACTCGGCAGGCTGGCGCGTTCGACCTGACGCGAGACATCCCACAGCCCTGAGCGCACCGCCGCCTTGGAGCACTGGAAGTAGCAGGTCTCTATATGGATGCGCAGCGCGCTGCGCGGCAGCTTGCCCTGGGCACGCCCCAGCTCCAGCAACTCGAGATCGAGAGTGATTTCCGCCCGGCCATTGACTCGCAGGCTTTCGCCGACGCCCGGAATCAGAAATAGCAGCGCCACCTGCGGGTTCAGCACGATATTGCGCAGGCTGTCGATGCGGTTGTTGCCGGGGCGATCCGGCAACAGCAGGGTCTGGTCGTCGAGGATGTGCACGAAGCCCGGCGCATCACCCCGCGGCGAACAGTCCAGGCCATCCGGGCCGGCGCTGGCCAGCACCACGAAGGGCGAGGCCTGGATCAGCGCGCGGTAGGGTTCGATCAGCCGCGGCAGCTCCTTGCGCCGCGAACGCTCGTGGCTTTCGCCATAAACAGCCTGCAGTTCATCCAGGGTGGTGATGGTGGTCATGAGCCCTTCAGTTGCGCGTAGCGGTCGCAGTCGGTGGTGTGGTCCATCACCATACCCGTGGCCTGCATGAAGGCATAGCAGATGGTCGGCCCGACGAAGGTGAAGCCGGCCTTCTTCAGCGCCTTGCTCATCGCCTCGGCCTCGGGCGTCACCGCCAGCATCTGGCTGCGGTCGCTGAAGTGGTTGATCTTCGGCGCGCCACCAACGAACGACCAGAGCCAGGTTACCGGGTCTTCCAGCTTCAGCCAGGCCTGGGCGTTCTGCCGCACGGCCTTGAGCTTGAGGCGGTTGCGGATGATGCCGGGATCCTGCATCAGCAACTCGATCTCTTCGTCAGTGAGGCGGGCCAGGCGCTGCGGATCGAAGCCGTGCAGCACCTGCCGATAACGCTCGCGCTTCTTCAGCACGGTGATCCACGACAGGCCGGCCTGCGCGCCTTCGAGCAGCAGCATCTCGAACAGATGCCGGGCATCGCGCTGCGGCACGCCCCATTCCTCGTCGTGGTAGGCCTGATACAGCGGATCGTCGGTACACCAGAAGCAACGGGGCATGGTGGAAAGCCTCGGTCAGGGGGCGAAGCACCGACTATAGCGGCAAAGCAACTGGATATAAATACAGCCATTATCGGCGATGGACGATGCCTATGTGCCGTACCCTGCGGCCTGCGCCGAGTTTCGATATACTCCCCGGCTTTCCCTCGCAAGCCTCCACAGGTGATTTTTTCGTGAGCCAGAACAAGCCTGCCGTGCGCACCTTCCAGGACCTGATCCTGGCCCTGCAGAACTACTGGGCCGAGCAGGGCTGCGTGGTGCTGCAACCCTACGACATGGAAGTGGGCGCCGGCACCTTCCACACCGCCACCTTCCTGCGCGCCGTCGGCCCGGAGACCTGGAACGCCGCCTACGTGCAGCCTTCGCGTCGCCCCACCGATGGCCGCTACGGCGAAAACCCCAACCGCCTGCAGCATTACTACCAGTTCCAGGTGGTCTTGAAGCCCAACCCGGAAAACTTCCAGGAGCTGTACCTGGGTTCGCTGAAGGCCATCGGCCTCGACCCGGAAGTGCATGACATCCGCTTCGTCGAAGACAACTGGGAATCGCCCACACTCGGCGCCTGGGGCCTGGGCTGGGAAATCTGGCTCAACGGCATGGAAGTCACCCAGTTCACCTACTTCCAGCAGGTTGGTGGCATCGAGTGCTACCCGGTGACCGGCGAGATCACCTACGGCTTGGAGCGCCTGGCCATGTACCTGCAGGGCGTCGACTCGGTCTACGACCTGATCTGGACCGACGGCCCGTTCGGCACCGTGACCTATGGCGACGTGTTCCATCAGAACGAGGTGGAGCAGTCCACCTACAACTTCGAGCACGCCAACGTCGAGAAGCTGTTCGAGCTGTTCGACTTCTACGAGAGCGAAGCCAACCGTCTGATCGAGCTGGAACTGCCGCTGCCGACCTACGAAATGGTGCTCAAGGCCTCGCACACCTTCAACCTGCTCGACGCCCGCCGCGCCATCTCCGTGACCGCGCGCCAGCAGTACATCCTGCGCGTGCGTACCCTGGCGCGCGCCGTGGCGCAGAGCTACCTGCAGGCCCGCGCCCGACTCGGCTTCCCCATGGCCACCCCCGAACTGCGTGACGAAGTACTGGCCAAGCTGGAGGCGCAAGCATGAGTGCGAAAGATTTCCTGGTCGAACTGGGCACCGAAGAGCTGCCACCGAAGGCCCTGAAGAGCCTCGGCGATGCCTTCCTCGCCGGTATCGAGAAAGGCCTCAAGGCCGCCGGCCTGGGCTATGCAGCGAGCCGCGTGTACGCCGCGCCGCGTCGCCTGGCGGTGCTGATCGAGCAGCTCGAGGAGCAGCAGGCCGACCGCAGCATGAACCTCGACGGCCCGCCCATCCAGGCCGCCTTCGACGCCGACGGCAACCCGACCCAGGCCGCCCTGGGCTTCGCCCGCAAGTGCGGCGTGGACATCGCCGAGATCGACCGCAGCGGCGCGAAACTGCGTTTCGCCCAGCACATCCCCGGCCAGCCGGCAGTGAACCTGCTGCCGACCATCGTGCAGGACTCGCTGAACGATCTGCCGATTCCCAAGCGTATGCGCTGGGCCGCCCGTCGCGACGAGTTCGTGCGTCCGACCCAGTGGCTGGTGATGCTGTTCGGCGACGCCGTGGTCGACTGCGAAATCCTCACCCAGAAGGCCGGGCGCGTATCCCGTGGCCACCGCTTCCACGCCAACCGTGACGTGCGCATCAGCAGCCCGGCGAGCTACGCCGAGGATCTGCGCAGCGCCTTCGTACTAGCCGACTTCGCCGAGCGTCGCGAGCTCATCAGCCGCCGCGTCGACGAGCTGGCCGCCGCCGAGCAGGGCAGCGCCATCGTGCCGCCGGCGCTGCTGGATGAAGTGACCGCCCTGGTGGAATGGCCGGTGCCGCTGGTCTGCTCCTTCGAGGAACGCTTCCTCGAGGTGCCGCAGGAGGCGCTGATCAGCACCATGCAGGACAACCAGAAGTACTTCTGCCTGCTCGATGCGAACGGCAAGCTGCTGCCGCGCTTCATCACCGTGGCGAACATCGAAAGCAAGGACCCGGCGCAGATCGTCTCCGGCAACGAGAAGGTCGTGCGTCCGCGCCTGACCGACGCCGAGTTCTTCTTCAAGCAGGACAAGAAGCAGAAGCTCGAAGGTTTCAACCAGCGCCTGGCCAACGTGGTATTCCAGGCCCAGCTGGGTTCGGTATTTGAAAAAGCCCAGCGCGTCTCCGCCCTGGCCGGCTTTATCGCCCGCGAAGTCGGTGGCGACGCCCAACGCGCCGCCCGTGCCGGCCTGCTGTCCAAGTGCGACCTAGCCACCGAGATGGTCGGTGAATTCCCCGAGATGCAGGGCATCGCCGGTTACTACTACGCGCTCAACGACGGTGAGCCGCAGGACGTCGCCCTGGCCCTGAACGAGCAGTACATGCCGCGCGGTGCCGGTGCCGAACTGCCGAGCACCCTCACCGGTGCCGCCGTGGCCGTGGCCGACAAGCTCGACACCCTGGTCGGCATCTTCGGCATCGGCATGCTGCCGACCGGCTCGAAGGATCCCTACGCGCTGCGCCGTGCCGCCCTCGGCGTGCTGCGCATCCTGATCGAGAAGGGCCTGGATTTGGACCTCGCTGCCGCGGTTGACTTCGCCGTCGCCCAGTACGCCGGCAAGGTCAAGACCGACGGTTTGGCAGCCCAGGTGCTGGAGTTCATCTTCGACCGCCTGCGCGCGCGCTACGAAGACGAAGGCATCGAAGTCGCCGTGTACCAGGCCGTACGTGCGGTGAACCCGACCTCGCCGCTGGACTTCGACCAGCGTGTGCAGGCCGTGCAGGCCTTCCGCAAGCTGCCGCAGGCCGCTGCCCTGGCCGCCGCCAACAAGCGCGTGTCGAACCTGCTGAGCAAGGCCGAAGGTGGCGTCGCCGCCCAGGTCGAGGCGCACTACTTCGACAACCCCAGCGAATTCGCCCTGCACGCCGCCATCCAGCAGGCCGACCATGCGGTACAACCGCTGGCCGCTGCGCGTCAGTACAGTGAGGCCCTGGCCAAGCTGGCCAGCCTGCGCGAGCCGGTGGACGCCTTCTTCGAAGCGGTGCTGGTCAACGCCGAAGACCCGCGCGTGCGGGCCAACCGTTACGCCCTGCTGGCCCGTCTGCGCGGGCTGTTCCTCGGCGTGGCGGATATCTCGGTACTGGGCTGATGCCCAGTGGCTACAGGCTTCAGGCCACAGGCTGCAGGCAATGCAGCCGGGCCTGCGGCCTGTGGCTTGCAGCCTAAGGCCTGTTCATGAAGTTACTCATCCTCGACCGCGACGGTGTCATCAACCAAGACTCCGACGCCTATATCAAGACGCTCGACGAGTGGATTCCGATCCCTTCGTCTATCACTGCTATCGCGCGCCTGTCGCAAGCGGGTTGGACGGTAGCGGTGGCTACCAACCAGTCCGGCATTGCCCGTGGCTATTACGATCTGGCGACGCTGGAGTCGATGCACGCGCGCCTGCGCGAGCTGGTGGCCGAGCAGGGCGGCGCAGTCGGCCTGATCGTTCACTGCCCGCACGGACCCGACGACGGCTGTGACTGCCGCAAGCCGAAACCGGGCATGCTCAAACAGATCGCCGCGCATTACGCCACGGATCTGACAGGAATCTGGTTCGTCGGCGATACCAGCGGTGACCTGCAGGCTGCGCTGGCCGTCGATTGTCAGCCTGTGCTGGTGAAAACCGGCAAGGGCGAACGTACCCTGGCCAAAGCATTGCCGCCAGGAACCCTGGTATTCGATGATCTGGCGGCTGTCGCCGATCAATTGCTCTCATAAGGTGTGAAGGTTCATGGCGCTAGTGCAGGCATTCAGAGTCACGCTTTTCTACCTGCTGCTGTCGTCCAGCTCGTTCTTCTGGTGCCTGATCAGCCTGGTGGTCGCACCGCTGCTGCCGTTCCGCCAACGCTACCGCTTCGTGGTTCAGGCCTGGTGCAACTGCGCCGTGTGGCTGGCCAAGGTGATCGTCGGGATTCGCTATGAAGTACGCGGCCTGGAGAACATCCCCGAGCGCCCCTGCGTGATCCTCGCCAACCACCAGAGCACCTGGGAAACCTTCTTCCTCTCCGCCTATTTCGAGCCGCTCAGCCAGGTGGTCAAGCGCGAGCTGCTGCGCGTGCCGTTCTTCGGCTGGGGCATGGCACTGCTCAAGCCCATCGCCATCGACCGCAGCAACCCCAAGGCCGCGCTCAAGCAGTTGGCCAAGCAGGGCGACGAGCGTCTCAAGCAGGGCGCCTGGGTACTGGTATTCCCCGAAGGCACGCGCATTCCGCCGGGGCAGATCGGCAAGTTCTCCCGTGGCGGTACGGCCCTGGCGGTGAATGCCGGGCTGCCGGTGCTGCCCATCGCCCACAACGCCGGTGAATTCTGGCCTAAGGCAGGCTGGGGCAAGCGTTCGGGCACCATTCAGGTGATCATCGGCCAACCGATGTACGCCGAGGGCGAGGGTCCACGCGGTATCGCCGAACTCAATGAACGTGCTTTCCAGTGGGTCTGCCAGCAACAGACCGAGCTGCGCGGTGAAGAGCCGCAGCTGAGCCGCCTGGGTGAGCCGGCCTGATTCTGTGGATAAGCTGTGCGCAAAATGCAATCAAAGAGCCATCACTGCTTCTATCTAGCTGATTTACCGGGCGATTCAGTCACGCTAGGCAAATCTCGTAACAGGGTATAAGTTGTGGCGAGGCGCCTCGCCACAACGAGCCTCGGGGCTCGTCACCGACGCGCGTTGATACAAGCCTCGACGAGCGCACAGTCTCGCCCGCTACGATGGCCGATGATTGGATCAGTAAAGGGAATTCACTGCCATGCCGTCGATCTACCAGCTCAAACCCGCCTTCCAGAACCTGCTGCGCCCCGGCGTCGAGCGTCTTTATGCACGCGGCGTCACCGCCAACCAGGTGACCCTGGCCGCGGCCGTAGTCTCCGTGCTGCTCGGCGCCCTGCTCGCTGCTTTCAGTCATATCACCTGGCTGTTCGCCCTGATCCCCCTGTGGATGCTGTTGCGCATGGCGCTCAATGCCGTCGACGGCATGCTCGCACGTGAGTTCGGCCAGCAATCGAAGCTCGGCGCCTACCTCAACGAACTCTGCGACGTGATCGCCGACAGTGCCCTGTATCTGCCCTTCGCCCTGTTGCCTGGCGTCTCGCCGCTGCTGGTGATCCTGGTGGTGGTGATGGCGGTGATCAGCGAATACGCCGGCGTGCTCGGCCCCATGGTCGGCGCCTCGCGACGCTATGACGGGCCGATGGGCAAGAGTGATCGCGCCTTCTGCTTCGGTGTGATCGGTGCAGGCGTCGCCACGGGCCTGCTGCCTGCCTTGTGGATCAACCTGGCGCTGGCGCTGATTCTCGCTCTACTGCTCTATACCCTCTACAACCGTGTTCGCCATGGGTTGGCCGAAACGGCCTGAGCCCTCTCAAGGAATAAGGAGATTCCATGCGCCCCGTCCAACTGCATACCTTTGCCACGCATGACGGCGTCGAGCTGAGCTATCGCCATTGGCCGGCGACGGCGCCTGCCGATGGCCCGCGCCAAGCGGTGCTGCTGTTCCACCGCGGCCACGAACATGGCGGGCGCATGGCCCACCTGGTGGACGAGCTGGAGCTGCCGCACTGCGATTTCTTCGCCTGGGATGCCCGTGGCCACGGCCTGTCGCCGGGTGCACGGGGCGACAGCCCGAGCTTCGCCAGCAGCGTGCGCGACGTGCAGACCTTCGTCGAGCATATCGGCAGCGGGCATGGCATCGCCGAGCAGGATCTGGCGGTGGTGGCGCAGAGCGTCGGCGCGGTGATCGTCGCCACCTGGGCCCACGACTATGCGCCCAAGGTGCGCTGCCTGGTGCTCGCCTCCCCGGCCTTCAAGGTCAAGCTCTACGTCCCCTTCGCCAGACCCGGGCTGAAGTTGCTGCACGCCTGGCGCGGCAATTTCTTCGTCAACAGCTACGTCAAGGCCCGGCTCCTCAGCCACGATGCCGAACGCATCGCCTCCTTCGACAACGACTCGCTGATCGCCCGGCCGATTTCGGTAACCATGCTGCTCGGCTTGTACGAAGCCGCCGACCGCATCGTCGCCGACGCGCAGGCGATCCAGGTGCCGACCCAGCTGCTGATCTCCGGTGCCGACTTCGTCGTCCACCGCAAGCCGCAGGAAGATTTCTTCGAGCGCCTCGGCAGCCTGCGCAAGGAAAAGCACCTGCTGCCCGGCTTCTTCCACGACACCCTGGGTGAACGTGACCGCGCCCATGCCCTGAGCCGTGCGCGGCGCTTTATCCTGCGCAACTTCGAGGAGCCGGTGACGCGGCCGTCGCTGCTCGATGCTGATCGCCTGGGCGCCACCTGCGCCGAAGCCGAAGCGCTGGCCGCGCCGCTGCCGAGAAACTCGCTGCGCGACCTCTACTGGCGCGCCACCCGCGCCGGCATGCGCCTGGGCAGCACGCTGTCGGCCGGGGTGAAGCTTGGCTTCGACACCGGCTTCGATTCCGGCAGCACCCTCGATTACGTCTACCGCAACCAGCCCACCGGCAAGGGCGCGCTGGGCCGCCTGATCGACCAGAACTATCTGGATTCCATCGGCTGGCGTGGCATTCGTCAGCGCAAGCTGCACGCCGAAGAGCTGCTGCGCCTGGCTATGGCCAGGTTGCGCGAGGCGGGCAAGGCAGTGCGCATCGTCGATATCGCTGCAGGCCATGGCCGCTACATCCTTGAATCGCTGGAAGGCCAGGAGCAGCGCCCCGACGCTATCCTGCTGCGCGACTACAGCGACATCAACGTGCGTGACGGCAATGCGCTGATCCAGCAGAAGGGCCTGGGCGACATCGCCCGCTTCGTCAAAGGCGATGCCTTCGACCGTGAAGACCTGGCCGCGCTGGATCCGAAGCCGACCCTGGCGGTGGTCTCCGGCCTGTACGAACTGTTCGGCAGCAACCAGATGGTCGGCGACTCGCTGGACGGACTGGCAGCCGCAGTCGAGGAGGGCGGCTACCTGATCTACACCGGCCAGCCCTGGCACCCGCAGCTGGAACTGATCGCCCGCGCCCTGACCAGCCACCGCGATGGCCAGGCCTGGGTCATGCGCCGGCGTAGCCAGGCGGAGATGGACCAGTTGGTGGAAGCAGCCGGTTTCCGCAAGGTGGCACAGCGCATCGACCAGTGGGGCATCTTCAGCGTGTCCCTGGCGCAGCGGGTGAAGTGATGGATAGCGCGCGCGAACAGGGATTGTGGAAGCGCGGCGTACTCTGGCTGCTGTTACTCGGCCCGCTGTTCTTCGCCAGCTACGGTTTCGCCAACTGGATCAGCGGGCAGCGCGATGACGTCGGCAGCCTGGTCTTCGCCTGGGAGCCGCAGATCCCGCTCTGGCCCTGGACCATCGTGCCGTACTGGTCGATCGACCTGCTTTATGGTCTGTCCTTCCTGCTGCCGGCCTGCCGCCGCGAGATGGATCGCCACGCCCTGCGCCTGCTCGCCGCGCAGGTCATCTGCGTCGCCTGCTTCCTGCTCTGGCCGCTGCGCTTTACCTTCGAGCGGCCACCGCTGGACGGCACCTTCGGCCTGATGTTCGACGTACTGATGGGCTTCGACAAACCCTTCAACCAGGCGCCGTCGCTGCATATCACCCTGTTGGTGATCATCTGGGCGATGTTCGCCAATCACACGCGCAACCTGTGGCTACGCGGTTTGCTGCACCTGTGGATGGCGCTGATCGGCATTTCCGTACTGACCACCTGGCAGCATCACTTTATCGACGTACCCACCGGGGCGCTGGCCGGCTTCTTCTGCTTATGGTTATTGCCGCTGCAGGGCGATACGCCGCTGAAGCAGATACGCCTGGCCAGCGATCCTCGCCGTTGGCGACTGGCGCTGCGCTACAGCCTCGGAGCGCTGTTGTGCACGGCGCTGGCGGTCAATCTGGGTGGCGCCTGGCTCTGGCTGTTCTGGCCCGCCGTTGCCCTGGCGATGGTCGCGCTCAACTACCTGCTGTTCGGCGCTGGCGGCTTCCAGAAGCAGGCCGCCGGGCGCCTCAGCCCGGCCGCCACGATCTTGCTTGCTCCCTATCTGCTCGGCGCCTGGGTCAATTCACGGCTGTGGACATATCGCCAGCCGGCGCCGAGCCAGGTGGTGGAGGGCATTTACCTGGGCCGCCTGCCGGGCACGGGCGATCTCGATGGCTATGCCGCCGTGGTCGACCTGTGCGCCGAACTGCCGCTGCTGCGCACACCGCGCGCCTACTGCAGTCTGCCGTCACTGGATCTGGTGGCGCCGGATGCGCTCACCTGCCAACACGCCGCCGAGGCCATCGAACGCCTGCGTCATAACGGCCTGCTGCTAGTGTGCTGCGCCTTGGGCTACTCGCGCAGTGCCACAGCCGTGGCCGCCTGGCTGCTGCACAGCGGCCGCTGCCAGAGCGTCGAGTCCGCCGTAGAGCTGATCCGCCAGGCCCGACCACAGGTCGTACTCGGCCCGCAGCATCTGGCAGCACTGCAAGCCATGCTCGACGTGGCCACCGAACTGGAGGTCGCTCATGCAGGCTGATCTGCTGCTGGTAGCCGCGCTGCTACGACGCGGGCGCAGCCTCGATCATTTTTCCAGCGCGCTGAGTCTAGTCGCTGTGGCCTTCGGCCTGGCGCCATGGCTGGGTGCACCGCCAAGCCTGATGGTGGCGCTGCTCTGCGCAGCACTGCTGGTCGCCGGCCTGGCCGAAAAATACTGGGCGCTGCGTGTGGCGCTGGATGCCGAGCTGTTCCAGCGCCTGGCCGAATTCGGCGACCAGCTCGACAGCCAGACTCATGTGCTGGATCAGGCACTGCAGAAGCTGGGGCTGCAGAATGCGCAGCAGGCTGGCCGCGACTGGAGCCTGCGCGCTCAGGGTGCGCTGGGCCTGCTACGTAAACAGGCGCTGTGCCTGCTGCTACAGATTTTCATCGTCGCACTCGGGTTCTTCATCGTTTTCGCTTAAGGAGTCGCCATGCTCGCCGCATTGACCGCTTTCGCCATCACCTCGGCAGCTCGCCTGCTGACCGGTGCCCGAGCCTTGTGGCTCGGCAGTACCGCGCAGGCGACGCAACGTCTGTACTACGCCAACCACAGTAGCCACGGCGACTTCGTCCTGCTCTGGGCCTCGCTGCCGCCGGAACTGCGCAAGCGCACCCGGCCGGTGGCCGGCGCCGACTACTGGCAGAAGCCGGGCGTGCGCAGCTTCCTGATCAATAACGTATTCAACGGCGTGCTGGTCGACCGCGAGCGCAAGGAAGGCGCCAACCCGCTGCAGGCGATGCTCGATACGCTGGATGGCGGCGACTCGCTGATCATCTTCCCCGAGGGCACGCGCAATCTCGGCGACGAGCCATTGCTACCGTTCAAGAGCGGCCTCTATCACCTGGCCCAGGCACGCCCCGACGTGGAGCTGGTGCCGGTGTGGATCGCCAACCTGAATCGGGTGATGCCCAAGGGCCGCGCTCTGCCGCTACCCCTGTTATGCACCCTGAGCTTCGGCGCAGCGCTGGAACCCATCGAGGGCGAGAGCAAGGACGCCTTCCTGGAACGCGCACGCAACGCCCTGCTGGCACTGGCACCCGAGGAGGCCTGAGATGGATAACAACACTTTGCTGCTGTTCGCCGGTATCGGTGCCCTGCTCCTGCTGGCCAGCCTGGTCGGCTTCGTCCTCAAGCGGCGCAGTGGTGATCAGCCGAACCCGGTGATCGACAACCTCAACGCGCGGATCAATGCCTGGTGGGTGATGGTGCTGGTAATCGGCATTGCCTTCCTGTTCGGCAACAACGGCGTGATCCTGCTGTTCTACTTCGTCTCCTTCTATGCCCTGCGCGAGTTCATGACGCTGACGCCGACCCGGCGCAGCGACTATCCGGCGCTGGTGGCGGCCTTCTATTTCGCCCTGCCGATGCAGTATCTGCTGATCGCCTTCGGCTGGTACGGCCTGTTCGCCATCTTCATCCCGGTCTATCTGTTCCTGCTGCTGCCGATCCTCGCCTCGCTGGGCGGTGATACCACGCGCTATCTGGAGCGTGCAGCCAAGGTGCAGTGGGGCTTGATGATCGCCGTGTACTGCATCTCCTCGGTACCCGCGCTGCTGACCCTGGACATACCCGGCTACGAGGGCCGCAACCTGCTGCTGATCGCCTGGCTGATCATCGTCGTGCAGCTCTCCGACGTGCTGCAGTACGTGTGCGGCAAGCTGTTCGGCAAACACAAGATCGCCCCCAATCTTTCGCCATCCAAAACCATCGAAGGATTTATCGGCGGCGTGGCACTGGCTACCCTGATCGGCGCCATGCTGTGCTGGATCACCCCCTTTGCCTTCTGGCAGGCGGGGCTGTTCGCTCTGCTGGTGTGCATCCTTGGCTTCGCCGGCGGCCTGGTAATGTCGGCGATCAAGCGTGATCGCGGCGTGAAGGACTGGGGGCATATGATCGAAGGCCACGGCGGCATGCTCGACCGCCTGGATTCGGTGTGCTTCGCTGCACCCGTGTTCTTCCATATGGTGCGCTACTGGTGGGCCTGAACCCGCACAGGTACCGTGAGGGCAGTTGCCCCAGAGTCAACGCAGATCAGAAAACAAGAAGGCTGACATGATCGCCCACACCCAGACACTGTTCGGAGCCGTCGCACTGGTCGCAGTGATCATGGGCAGCTGTCTGATCCTGGTCGGCCAGCTGCGTCATCGCGACGGCATGCTCACCACCGGGTTGGGCATGCTCTCCCATGCACTGGCCTACATCGGCTTTACCCTGTTCGGGCAGGTGTCGATGTGGCTGACCTATGTGCTGGCCAACACGCTGCTGTCCACCGCGCTGGCGTTTTACACAGTTAGCCTGCCGCTGATCCATGGCCGCCGCCCGCCCTGGCGGCTGGCTTTTGCCTTCCCGCTGCTGCTGGGCGTGCTGCTCAGCCTGCTGATCGACACCCAGGAACCCCGCCAACTGGTCGCCTGCCTGCTGCTGTTCACGCAATGCCTGGTGATCCTGCGCCTGAGCCGCATTCATGCCGTGCTCGGCGGGCGCGCCCACCGAATCCTGATGATCGGTGCAGGCATCAGCCTGTTCGGCCTGGGTATTCGCGTGGTGGTCATCCTCGCCGGCGCGCCGACGGAGATGCACTACGACGTCAGCAACCTGAAGCAGACGGTATCGGTCGCCCTCGGTGCCGCCACCATCATCATGTTTTCCTTCGGCCTGGTGCTGCTGTCGCGCGAGCGCATCGAATCGGAGCTGCGCCAGACCGCCCTGCGCGACACGCTTACCGGATTGCCCAATCGCCTGGCGATACTCGAACAACTCACCGACGAGCTGGAGCGTGCCCGCCGCCAACACACACCGCTGTCCATCGCCATGCTCGATCTGGATCACTTCAAGCAGATCAACGACAGCCACGGCCACCTGGTCGGCGATGCCGTGCTCAGGCACTGCGCCGACCATCTTCAACAGCGGCTGCGGCGTAACGACAACATCGGCCGTTATGGTGGTGAGGAATTTCTGCTGATCCTGCCCGGCACCGACGCCAGCGGCGCGCTGGAGCTGGTCGATCAGCTCCGCCAATCCCTTACCCAGCACCCGGCGCAGGTTGACGACAGGGGCATCGCATTGAGCTTCAGCGCTGGTGTCTACGGCAGCACCAGCCCCGTCGCCGAGGACATCACCGGCATGCTGCTGAAGGCCGACGCCGCGCTCTATCGTGCCAAACACGCCGGGCGTAATACGCAGGTCCTGGCCACGGCGGACTGACAGGAGGGGCTCGGATTTACGGGCAGACCTGTGTCATGCCTGGCTACCAGCGTTCAGCGTCGCCTGACTTTTCTGCAGGCAACAAAAAACCCGCCGAAGCGGGTTTTTTAAGACCTTCCGACATCCTGTCGTTTGCCGTCCTGGCGCGGTCTGTCTTCCGTGACTCGGGACATCCAGTTCCCGGTAGGTGTGCGTAGATTAGCCAGTCTGCGCAGGCGACGGGAGAGGTCCGTTGCGCTTCGGCGTGTAAGCCTTTTGCCATAGCGGCAATCGCAAAAACCATGACTTGAAGTCTGACGCTAATCAGATGGCAGCTTTACTCGTCCACAAACACGCCACACAGATCGATCACGAAGCGCGCAGGTTGCGCTTCTCCTGCAGCGACGACGATGAGTACCGAATGATTGGCGTCTCGCCCATTAACGCGCTGCACGTACAGCGTAAGATTTCCTTGCTTATACGCGGGAGTATCGCCCAGAAAATCCATATGCTTTCTTGCGCCAGGAATCAGACCTACCAGCGCACCGGCCTGCCGTTCACCCAGCTCCCATAAATACTGAACCTGCCGGTTTTCGAAGAGCACTGGTCCGAGTTCGGCTACATCCAACATTGAACTGAATACGTAGAAGTCATTTTCAGCGCCATCTAATAAGCGCTGTTTCTTTTTCGAAAGTCTTTTCATGTCCATTGAAAGAAGCGGCTTATTTACAGTCAAGGCGACTATGCCTTTCGCTTAAATAGACTCATATCAGTCCCCTTGAAACACACCTATGTACTTCAGGCCGTTATAGCTATCTTTGATAGGTTGCTTGAGGAGCAACTCTGCGTCTTGGTACCAAAAAACTGCATTGGCCTTCTTGATTCCAAGGGCTTCACAACGAGCTTTGACGAGCGGCAATTCATCTTCATCTACAGCGGCTTCGATCAGAATTTCATCTAGCGAAACCTCATGCTCGCAACGGGGAATAATGCCAATGAAATCTTCGTCATACCAAACAATACCAATATCTCTGCAGAAGCCACAAAGTTTATAGTTTGGATCATCAAAATCACCCTCGGTGGAGTGATCGATTTCGAAATAGCTCATGTATTCGTCCTCTTGCGAGAAATTACTACCTACCCATACATGAACATTTTTATTTTCGCTTGACACTTATATATGCACCCTAAAAACGGGATAGATTCACTCATTACGTTATTGAAAGCCTTCGACGAGTGATAAGTCTTTCTCACCGCCCCAGGGATCATCTAGCAAGTACTTGGGTTCCATTTTTGCGTCCACCGGGACCAAGGTTATTTTGTAGAAAATCTCGTCGCCTTCACAGACTTCAAAGTACAACGCATAGTCACGTTTTACCAAATCCAGTTCGACTTTGAATTTTTCAGTTGCGGATGCAACTTCCACATGTGCAGGATTTGTAACGTGAAACGGCACAACGATACAACGCTGAGCAGTTTCATCTAGAGCAAAACTATTTGTTAGGCTCAAATACACGTTCGCACCGAAAGCGTCTTCAGGCAGAGGATCAAATACAACGTAGTCACGATGCAGAACCGCCCCCTGCTCCAGATTAACCTTACCCCATTGACTAGACGCCTCGTCGAAGGGGCGCGCACGAAATTGAATTTGGCTGTGGGATATAAGTAAATCTACAGACTGTATTTTACTTTCCATTAATAAACCTCGATTTTAATTCTGGTTCCGTTGGGAAGATCGGATAAGACATTGCCAATGCTAGATCCAGCGCCGCGATTATCGCTAGGGTCGATATATTTGACACTCGCGCCGCTACCACCCTCTTTAAACATCGCCATTGGCCATTCGTCTCGATCCTTGCCTTTTTTGGTCTTGACATCTTTCAAACTGAGTTTGCGGTTCAGCTTAGCGGTATCACGTTGAATGGTCACAATGTAGGGATGTCCCTTCTTAATAGCACCATCGATATGACCAAATGTCTCCGGGTATTCCGAACGTTTCAACCGCAGTTTGCAGAGAAAAGGGGACAGATTTATTGAATCACAACACCAGTGGTTGAAAATAAATCTGCCTCTTTATCCGTGCCCCGAATATTCAGAACATTCGTGTTCCACCCAAATATTCGCTTTACGACTCACACACAAAAAACATCCCTACTTGTCCATTTCTTTCTGATTTCTTCTTCATCAGTAGACATGCCGTTGCATCAGTAAGATACAAGGCGTCTTGGTATGGAGCTGGGCAGTCAGAGGAATATATTTGCCCTAGAAAATAATAATCCGTTTCAAGTTCTCTAGATAGCGGCCTACCAACTGACTTCTGCGCCAACAAGGAACCTACATAGTTGGTATTCGGATAAACTTGCTTTAGTTTTAACTCTGCATTTTTTCGTGGAATTTTTATGCCAGGAGCTAAAGTTTTCTCTCTAGATGTAGAATGAACAACCAATGTGTAACCTGGAGATTGCTCTGTACTCTGCTTTAGAGCGTCATCATATGTTATTAAGTCTAGAAAATATGTATTGCTGTCATATGTAGAGAATACATGGATAAACCCATCATCCGGGAGGCTGGCATATCCAGTTTCTGTTTTTATTTATTTACAGTCGATAGTAAGTATAAGTGCCAAATATTCGCCATCCGAATTTCTTGGCCATTCAGACTTAAAAATATAGCCCCCCAAACCATATAAAGCCTTCCTCTTTATCGCATGGGGTTATTGTGTATATATCCATAATTTATTTACAACGCCCTAAGGATTTAAGCGAAAAGGGGACAGATTTATTTATTGAACCACAACACTAGTGGCCGAAATTAAATCTGTCCCCTTTTCGCAAAATGAAGCTTTGTTCAGGGCTTTTTTTCCAGGTAGAATTTCAGGTATTTTTTGGGCCGTTCCTGAAAAGCTCGCGCCTTGCCAAAGTTGTAGGCTTCATTGAAGTATTTGTAGGCTTGGGCTTGGTCTCCCAGTTCAAAGTAGACCATTCCCAAGTTAATCAACGGCCCTGTATCGATATCCGACTCCCGCCCATCCAAGGTCTTTTGTGCCCAGTGCTTGGCCGCCTCGAAATCCCCATTGTCGAAATGCAGATTGAAAAACGAACCTGTGACCCACGATGACAAGGGTGTCCACTCCAATTTGGGCTCAGGAAGCAAGTCCCAAGCCTTCTGGTAATGGGCTTGAGCTTGTTCTTTTTTGTTTTGCTCATCAAGTTCGTTACCCGATGCCATGACGCACATTATTTCGTCTGCGAGTGTCGAGTTCACGTCTGCCAGGTCTTTCATCACGCCGGTCCTTTACTAATAAATGGGCTTTTCTGCGGGGCCAATAAAATCGCCGGGATCCCGGTACCTGTCCGTCAGGAGCGCGCCTTTGGACCGGTTATGGGAATAGTATTCCAGCTCATAATTGTCGGGGTCACGCATCCACCCCCTCACCTCTTTGGTTTTGGCACCATGAAAACCGCCTTTTGAGTTCCAATACTTAACAGCATCGGTTTTATGAGCCATATCAGCGTCTTTAATCGAATACCATTTTTTATCAGTACTCTGGAACCTCATGTTTTTCCCGGTACCGATGATCTTGCCTTCGGCTCGCATCCGCGCTATCACCGCTTTGCCCGTACGGCTATTTTTTCCAGGGGTTCTGCCAACGTAGTTCAGGCGGCAAGACAAGCCCAATGGATCAATCCACCCAAACGGGTTGGGACTGTAGGCGTAAAAATTCAGACCACCGTTCAACCCAATCGGATCCGGGCTGATAAACCGTCCGATATCCGGATCGTAGAACCTGAAGGTGTTGTAGTGCAGCCCCGTTTCGCGGTCCAGGTACTGGCCCTGGAAGCGCAGGTTCTGCTCTTCGACAAAGAAGCTTTCCTGCTGTTCGGCCAGGGTGTTGCCCCAGACTTGATAACGGGCCTGCCAGATGCAGCGGCCATCGTCTTCGGTGAGTTGCTGCGGTAAGCCGTTTGGATCGGTGTGGTAGTAGCGCAGGCGGGCGTGTTCGCCCTGGCCGTCGACGCGCGCCAGCGGGTCGTAGCTGCCTTCGTCGTAGAGGTAGAGGCTGTGTCGGCCGTTGCGGGTCTCGCTGAGCAGGCGCAGGCCATCCCAGGTGAAGTCGGTCTGGCCGAGCAGCACGCCGCGGGCATCGTAGTGGCTTTTGCCGATACGCCGGCCAAGCGGATCGTAGTGCATGACCACGCGGCTGCCGTCGTTGTTGGTGACGTCCCGCACGCGGTGTTCGGCGTCGTAGCTCAGGCGCTGCACCTGGTGACGGCCGCTGCGTTTTTCCACCAGGCGGCCGAAGGCGTCGTAACGGTAGCGCTTGTCCTGGTAGGTGAGCAGTTTGTTGTGGCGCACCCAGCCGCTGCTGGCGGCATCAAAGCCGACCGGGTGGAGCAGGTTGGCAGCGGCGTCGTAGCTGTAGGTTTCCAGATTGCCGCGAATCAGGTCCTGGCTGGCGATGATGCGCCCGCTGGCGTCGTAGTGCAGCTGCTGCTTCTGTTCGCGCTGGCTGGCCGGGTCACGGTCGAGGCGGCCGATCAGGTTGTCGCTGGGATCAAAGGCATAGCGCCGCTCGGCTTCGGCCGGCAGTTGCACGGGCGTTTCCAGACGCCGACGCAGGCGCGCAGTGAGACGTCCGGTGCGGTCGTACTGGCTGCGGGTAACGAGCTGCCCCTGGGTGCGCAGCACCTCGCGGTGCAGGCGGTCGCGTTCGAAGCGGCTGACCAGTTGATCGTCCAGGCTGAGCAGTTGCAGGTGGCCGCTGCCGTAGTACAGGCGGCGGATGCGGCGCTGGTCAGGCAGTTGCGTTTCCAGCAGGTTGCCGAGCTCATCGTAGGCATGCTGCAGGGCGCCAGCGGCGCTCTGCTCGCTGAGCAATTGGCCAAGAGCGTCGTAGGCGAAGGCCAGCGACTGCACCTGGCCGTCAGCCGCGGTGAAGTCGACGCCAGTCAGGCGATCGAGCGGGTCGTAGGCGTATTCGGTGCGACCGTCATCGGTGTGCTTGGCGATCATCCGGCCCACGACATCGCGCTCGAAGCGGTGGATGATCGGGGCCGGCGGCGCCTCCGGGACGCTACCCAGGCCGGTGCCGTGTGGGGCCGGGGTATAGGCCAGGGCGATCAGGTTGCCCTGCGGGTCGTAGCGGTAATGGCGGGCGCTGTCGTCTAGGTCATGCTGGGCGGTGAGACGGTCGAGCACGTCCCAGGTGAAGCGGTAGCGCTCGTCGTTCTCGTTGCTCAGGGCGAGCAGGCGGCCATAGGGATCATATTCGAAGCCGACGCTGCGGCCCAGGGCATCGATGCGCTGACGCACCTGGCCACGGCGGTCATAGCGATAGCGCACGGGCTTGCCGGCAGGGTCGAGGTAGGCGCTGAGCTGGCCGATGGCGTCGCGTTGAAACTCCTCGCAGCGGCCGTCGGCGAGTTGCGTCTGCAGCAGGCGTCCCTGGCTGTCGTAGTGGTAGCGGGTGATCTCGCCGAGGGCATCGGTGATCTGCACCAGGTTGCCGCGCTCGTCGTAGGCGAAGCGCGTCGGGTAGCCGGAACAGTCGACCTGCTCGGTGAGCTGGCCGAGGGCGTTCCAGCGCAGGGTCTTGCGCTTGCCGCTGGCGTCGATGATCTCCACCGGCAGGCCGCTGGTGTCGTAGCGGTAGCGGGTGACATGGCCCAGCGGGTCGATCTCGGCGATGCAGTTGCCGCGCTTGTCGTAGCGGTACTGCCAGGCATTGCCGGCAGCGTCGGTCTCGGCTTCCGGCAGCGACCAGTGGCCGAGCCACTTAGTGAAGTCACGACGCCCCAGCGGGTCGAGGGTTTCGCAGAGGTTGCCGGATTCGTCATAGGCGAATTGCCAACGCGCGCCGTCCGGTGCTACGGCGGCCAGCAGCTGGCGTTCGTCGTTCCATTCGAACAGCCAGAGCTGGCCGAGGGCGTCGCGATAGCGGGTGATCTGGTACTGGATGTTCCAGTGACGTTCGCTGGTGCGACCAAGGCCATCGGTGACCCGGGTGATGCCCGCATCCAGATCGTACTGCAGCCGGTATTCGTCGCCGTCGTCTGTCCAGTGCCGTGTCACCCGCCATTCGCGGCCATCGGCACCCTGAAACTCACCCCACTCGTAAAAGCAGCGCAGACCGGTGGGACGCTGGTGTTCGATCAGACGACGACCACTGTCGTAGACGAAGCGACGCAGCAACTGGCCCTTGTCGTCGCGGACTTCGCTGAGATCACCCTGTGCGTCATAGGCGTAAGCGACCAGCACCTCGCGCCGCTCATCGGCGAACAGGCGCTCGACCCGGCCCAGGCGCTGCGGGTGGCGGGCGTCGGCAATCAGTTCGATGCACAGCTGGTTATGGCCATCGCGCACGGCGCGTAGCCGTCCAGCGGCGTCGTATTCGAGCAGCAGGCGGTTGTCGTTGCGATCACCCAGCTTGCTCAGGCGCAGCCGCTGTGGCGCTTCAGGCAGAGGCTCGAACAGGCGGTAGAGGCCATCGACGCTTTCCACCAGCAGTGCACCGCTGTCATCACGGCGGAAGCTCAAGCCTTCGCCCGGGCTGTAGCAGGCATCGCCCGGTGGCAGGCTGCCGATCTCGATGGGGCGGCCCTGCTCGTCGATATAGGTCAGCGCTTCGCTACCCTGCGAGTGGGCGCGTACCTGCACGGCGATCTCGAACGGCAGGCTCCAGCCGGCACCCAGCAGGCCGTCACGACGCTCATCGCGGCTGCTGTAGAAACGCTGCCACTCGATGGGCATCAGCCCCGGCAGGACGAAGTCGAGGTCGTCGTCTTCACCGAGCACCTTGGCCCCGGTGCTGGCGTGCACCGGGTTGGGTGCACCACTGCTGGCCGAGCCGAGGGCGTTGGAGATGGCGTTGGTGGCATAGGCGGTCGCGCCACCCATGGCCATGTTGCCGACGAAACCAGCGGCCAGGCAGGGCAGCTTGCTGCACAGCTTGCGCGGGTTACCGCGCAACGCCATGAGCACGGCCAGGGCAAGGCCGATGCCGGGCGTCTTGCCGCTGCGAATCGGCTGCACCACCACGGCGTCGCCACCAATGCGCACGTTCGGCGAAATGTTGCCGCTTTCCACCACCGTGGCCTCGCAGGTGCTGCGATCACCGCTGCGCACTGCCGGCTGGCCTTCGATGCTGACCTTGATCGAGCCTTCGGCCAGCAGCTGCACCGGCATCGGCGGATGCTTCTTGCACTCGATGGCATCCAGCGGGCAGGGGATGACGCCGGGTGCCGGCTGGGCAACCGTCGGCTGCCACATCTCACTGAAGAAGCTCTTGGCCATGTCCAGGAAGCTCGGCTCCGGCTCCTCGGCGGGCGGCGCCTGCTCCAGCTCGGTGCCGGACGGCGCAGCAGCGCTACCCAGCTTGCCAGCGGCGCGCGCGGAAGGCATGCCGTTGGTTTTGGTCTTGTTGGCGCCGGTAACGATCTTGGCCTGAACATTGGGCGGGGAGATGGCGTTGCCCAGGCCTTCGCAGAGGGTCGTGAGACCCTTGTCCCAGCCGGTTTTGTTCATGCCGACCCCCACGGCGATACCTACTACTGCAGCGAGAACAAAGCCACCGAGACCGCCGGTAAGGACGGTCAGGCCGGTGGCGGCGACTATCGCGGCACAGGCCACGGCGGTGATGGCCGCATAAGCCGCCACTTCCAGCACGCCGCCGACGATGTCGGCGAGCAGTGTGGTGTGCAGCAGATCGTCGCCGAGCCGGGCGGCCCAGAGCGCATCAGACATCGCAGGTCATCCGTTGAGGCTGAGGCTTTGCTTGATCTGCGCCCAGTGCGCGGCGTCGGCATCATCGAGCGGCGTCGGCTTGACGTAGCTGAGTGCAAGCAGGCGACGACCATCGGCCAGCAACACGCCAAGCTGGAACTGGTAGACCTGCTCCGGCCCCTTGCTGAACTGGCTGCGCAGCTCGACGCCGACGATGGCCTGGGCCGGGCCGACCTGAACATCCTGCAGGGCGCTGCAGCGCAGATCCTTGACCTGTTTCGCCAGCTTGGCGACCTGGGCCTCGAAGTGGCTGCGCAGGGTTTCGTCCGCACCCAGGTTGCCGCGGGTGATCACCAGCGAGGTGCCCAGGGCAGGGAAACGCAGGATATTGATGGTGCCGTCCTGAACCTCTTCGGTGGGCAATTGCAGGCTCAGTTCTTGGGTGGTGTAGCTCATCAGGCGTTTCCTTTCTCTTGCCCGAACAGGGATTTGACGGCTGCATCGATGCTGCCCTGCTCACCCTGACCATCGGGAGTGGCGCCAGGGCCGCCGCCGATGTTCAGGTTGAGCACGCCGCCTGTGTTGAATTCCGCGTCGCCGCTGGCGTGGAAGTTGATCGCCACGCCGCTGAGGTTGATCTGGCCGCTGGCGTTGAGTTCGAGAATGCTCTTGCCGCAGACCAGGCGCAGGTTCTGGCCGACCTCGATGAGGTAGCTCTGGCTGATGCTGTCGGTCTTGGTCGAGCCCACCAGCAGCACGTCGTCGAGCTTCACCGCGCGCAGGCGGTTGTTGCCGATGGTCACCGTCTCGTTCATGCCGATGCTCTTGACCCGGTTGTTGCCCACCGAGTGGGTTTCATCCACCTCGACGACGATGTCCTGGTTGCGCTCGGCGTGGATGTACAGCTGCTCGGCGCCCTTCTTGTCCTCCATGCGGATTTCGTTGAAGTTGGCCGGCGTGCCGCCCTTGCTGGAGCGGCTCTTGATACCGCTCTGGGTGGCGTTGGCAGGCAGGTCGTAGGGCACGGTCTGCTCGGCGTTGTAGACCCGGCCGGTGATGATCGGCTGGTCGGGGTCGCCTTCGAGGAAGCTGACGATCACCTCCTGGCCGATGCGCGGAATCTGGATATGGCCCCAGTTCTTGCCGGCCCAGGACTGCGAAACGCGAATCCAGCAGGAGCTGTTCTCGTTGGACTGGTCGTGACGATCCCAGTGGAAGTGCACCTTGACCCGGCCGTACTGGTCGGTCCAGATCTCCTCGCCGGCGGGGCCGACCACCACCGCGGTCTGCGGCCCCTGCACCATGGGCTTGGGCGTGCCGCACAGCGGACGAAAGGTCTGCTGGGCGTCGGTGCAGGTGAGCTGGCACTCGAACTGACCACCGCCGCCACTGCCGCTCTCCAGGGATTCCTGAGCGACGTGATAGCGCGCACACACCACCAGGTACTCACGGTTCTGATCGGCGCGGCCGAAGCCGGTAAGGCTGAACAGGTTGCCCGAGGCGATGCCACGCACGCTGCCGCCGACCTCGACGCGCTCGTGCAGGCTCTGCAGGGCCTCGATGCGATTGCGCGCGTACTGCTCGCCATCGCTGCTCTGCACGTAGGTACCGGGATAGTCGTACAGCGGATAGTCGCCGGCGCTGTGCGGACGCGGCATGACCGAGCGCACGTCGATGCGCGCGCTGGGGCGCTGGAAGTCGTAGTCGTTGAGCTCCATCGAGCCCGGCTGCACGTGCTGAGCCAGCTGCCAGTCGTTGATGTGGTCGCGCTCGCGGTGCTGCCCGTCCGGCGGGTAGTAGGGCACGCTGGCGTAGCCGGGGGCCGGCACATGGGCGCCGTAGGCATCGGCGAGCACCAGCACGTGGCGATCGGCCTCATGGCGGAAGTAGTAGTAGATGCCCTCCTTTTCCATCAACCGGCTGACGAAGTCGAAGCTGGTTTCGCGGTACTGCACGCAGTACTCCCACTCGCGATAGGGGCGACTGAGTGCGTCTTCGAAATCGGAGAAACCCAGGTCGCGGAACACCTGCTTGATGATCTGCGGCACGCTCATGTGCTGGAAGATGCGGCAGTCGGAGGTACGGCTGAGCAGCCACAACCAGGGCCGCAGGGTGACCCGATAAGCCGCGAACTGGCCACGGTCGACGCTCTGCCCGCAGGCAGCGACGATGCCATGGAAATGCCGGTCGCCGCCGCCATGCTGTTGCACGGAGAGCGTCAGCGGCTTGCCGAGCAACTGGTTGAGATCGAGGTTGGCATCGTGGGACACCAGTTGCAGCTCGTACTCGAACAGACGGCCCAGCTCGTCGCTGCCGTGCATCGAGCGCAACAGCAGAACGTCCGGCCCGAGCGGGCTGGTGATGCGGGCAAAGCGGGAAGATTGGGCGAAGAACATAGGTCGAGGTTCCGGCCTGCCATGGCGCGGGCCGGCGCTAGCCGACCCGCGCTCGGGCTCAGGCGTTGTCGGCGAAGCTGTAGTTCAGGTCGTTGTCGGCCACACTGACGCGCACACCGGCCAGCGGTTTGCCTTCCATCATGCGGGTGAGGAACTCGCGGCTCATGTCCGGCAGCATGCCGTTGGTGAGAATGGCATCGATCTGCCGGCCGCCACTCTCGCTTTCGGTGCAGCGCGAAACCACCAGGTCGACCACCGCCTCGTCGTAGTCGAAGGGCACCTTATGGGTGCTTTCGATGCGCTTCTTGATGCGCCCC
The DNA here is from genome assembly GCA_023431055.1 of Pseudomonadota bacterium. Taxonomy (GTDB): domain Bacteria; phylum Pseudomonadota; class Gammaproteobacteria; order Pseudomonadales; family Pseudomonadaceae; genus Aquipseudomonas. The sequence goes on along the minus strand of JAEYXX010000161.1, from coordinate 1,145 downwards.
AGCTGCAGGCGGGTGATGGCCTTGAGCATGGCGTCGCTGAGCGGGTAATAGGGGATGGTTACCAGACGGCCGAGCAGCGCCGGCGGGAAAATCTCCAGCAGCGGCGGCCGCAGGTCGCGGGCGATGCTTTCCGGGTCGGGCAGGTTGTCCGCGTCCTGACACAGGCGCGCCACCTGTTCGGTGCCGGCGTTGGTGGTGAGCAGGATCAGGGTGTTCTTGAAGTCGATCAGACGCCCTTCGCCGTCTTCCATCACGCCCTTGTCGAACACCTGGAAGAAGATCTCGTGCACGTCCGGGTGGGCCTTTTCCACCTCGTCGAGCAGCACCACGCTGTACGGCCGGCGGCGCACCGCCTCGGTCAGCACGCCGCCTTCGCCGTAGCCAACGTAGCCAGGCGGCGCACCCTTGAGGGTGGAGACGGTGTGCGCCTCCTGGAATTCGCTCATGTTGATGGTGATCAGGTTCTGCTCACCGCCATACAGTGCCTCGGCCAGCGCCAGCGCGGTTTCGGTCTTGCCGACGCCGGAGGTGCCGGCGAGCATGAACACGCCGATCGGCTTGTTGGGGTTGTCGAGGCCGGCGCGGGAAGTCTGGATGCGCTTGGCGATCATCTTCAGCGCGTGGTCCTGGCCGATGATGCGCTTGCCCAGCAGGCTGTCGAGGTTGAGCACGGTCTCGACCTCGTTGCGCGCCATGCGCCCGACCGGAATGCCGGTCCAGTCGGCTACCACGGAGGCCACGGCCTGGTAGTCGACAGTCGGTAGAATCAGCGGAGTTTCACCCTGCAGCTGGCTCAGGCGCTGCTGCAGTTCGACCAGTTGGGCGCGCAGGCTCTGGTGGTCGCTGTCACTGTCCTGATCGACCACACCCACGCTTTCGCGCAAACGGGCGCGGGTGGCCAGCAGTTCATCGACCAGTTGCTTCTCTTCGGCCCAGCGGCTTTCCAGCTCGGCCAGACGCTCGCGCTCGGCGGTCAGCAGGCTCTCGCTGTTGGCCTGACGCAGGCTGACGTCGATGCCGATGGCATGCTCGCGGGCGATGATCTGCAGTTCGGTTTCCAGGGCTTCGATACGCCGGCGGCTATCGTCGACCTCGGCCGGCACGGCGTGCAGGCTGATGGCCACGCGGGCGCAGGCGGTGTCGAG
>JAEYXX010000148.1 GCA_023431055.1 Pseudomonadota bacterium | reverse complement strand
TAGTGGTAATGAGGCGGGGGGCCGATCTACAGACGAGGTCACGCAAGGTGCCTCTAGGAGCGAACGGCCTCCCCGGAAACTGTTTCTTCGTTGCGGTTGGTAATGCGCTCAACATACAAGGAGCGGCTGGGCGGCATCCCGCTTTAGCCGCGAAGCCTTTGTATTCGGGAGAGAACGCCGCGGATTTCAGGATGTTTCGTGAGAGACGCTTTCCACTCGGGCATCCTGCTTCGTTCTGCCTCCCGCATTCATGCAGTCGCAGCGGCGATTTTCGCGGCTGAAGCCGCTCCTACCTATAGGGACAGGTTAAACTGCGCGCCTGTTTCCTTTCCGATTCGGTTGCCCCATGACCTTCGCCTCCCTCGGTTTGATCGAGCCGCTGCTGCGCACCCTCGCTGACCTCGACTACAAGACGCCGACCCCGGTGCAGAGCCAGGCTATACCCGCCGTGCTCAAGGGTCGTGACCTGATGGCGGCGGCGCAGACCGGCACCGGCAAGACCGCCGGTTTCGCCCTGCCGCTGCTGCAGCGCCTGACCCTGGAAGGCCCGCAGGTCGCCAGCAACAGTGTGCGTGCGCTGGTGCTGACGCCGACTCGCGAGCTAGCCGAACAGGTGCTGCAGAGCTTCCAGGCCTACGGCCAGCATCTGCCGTTGACCAGCTACGCGGTGTACGGCGGGGTCAGCATCAACCCGCAGATGATGAAACTGCGCAAGGGCGTGGACGTGCTGGTGGCCACGCCAGGTCGGCTGCTCGACCTGTACCGGCAGAACGCGGTGAAGTTCTCCCAGCTGCAGACGCTGATCCTCGATGAGGCCGACCGCATGCTCGATCTGGGATTCGCCCGCGAGCTGGACGAGTTGTTCAGTGCGCTGCCGAAAAAGCGCCAGACCCTGCTGTTCTCCGCCACCTTCTCCGATGCCATCCGGCAGATGGCTGGCGAGCTGCTGCGCGACCCGCTGTCGGTGGAAGTCAGCCCGCGCAATGCCGCCGCCAAGACCGTCAAACAGTGGCTGATCCCGGTAGACAAGAAGCGCAAGAGCGAGCTGTTCCTGCACCTGTTGCAGGTCAAGCGTTGGGGCCAGGTGCTGGTGTTCGCCAAGACCCGCAAGGGTGTCGATCAGCTCGAGCAGGAGCTGCTGGCCATGGGCGTCTCAGCTGATTCGATTCACGGCGACAAGCCACAGCCGAGCCGCTTGCGTGCCCTGGAGCGCTTCAAGGCCGGTGAGGTGCAGATCCTGGTGGCCACCGACGTGGCCGCGCGCGGGCTGGATATCGACGACCTGCCACTGGTGGTCAATCTCGACCTGCCGATCAACGCCGAAGACTACGTGCACCGCATCGGTCGTACCGGCCGCGCCGGCAGCACGGGCGAGGCGATCTCCCTGGTGTGCGCCGACGAGGTGGATCAGCTGGCAGCGATCGAGAACCTGACCCAGCAATTGATCAAGCGTGTCGACGAAGCGGATTTCATTCCTGATCACCGCGTACCGCTGACGGCGGTCGGCGGCCAGGTGTTGAAGAAACCGAAGAAGCCCAAGCAGAAGCTGATCCCCGGTGCGGGCAAGCCTGCCGGCAAGGGCAATATCCACCTCGGCCGCTGGTTCGAAGAGGAAGACGCCAAGCCCAAGGTCAAGGCGGTGCGCAAGGTACCGAGCTTCGGCAGCAAGCCCAAGGGTGGCAAGAAGTCGTAGGTTGCGCCGTGTGCACCGGGCATGGACGCGGTCTCGGCGGGTTTCACCCGCCCTACGAGGCTGCGGTCGTATCGTAGGGCGGGGGCACCCCGCCATGGATTTCACCCGTTCGCCTGCGCCGCCACGGCCGCCGCCGTCATGTCATAGATCACCAGGCACACATGCTCCACCGGCTGGCCGGCCAGCGGCAGCAGGGTGACGTTCTGGTACATGAAGTCGGCCTGGCCGGTGATTGGCTGGTAGCTCTTGAAGCGCATCAGGTACGGGCGCTGTTGCCACAGGCTGAAGGCACGGGTGCCCAGCTGCACCACGCTTTCCACCTTGCGTTCCAGCCAGGGGCGGTCGATGTCCGGGAACAGTTCGAACAGCGAGCGGCCCTGAGCCTGATCCGGCCCCAGCCCGGAATGGTTTTCCATGAAGGCGTTCCACACCTCGACGCGGTACTGGCGGTCGAGCACCACCACGCCGACGTCGATGCATTGCACGATGTCGAGCAGCCAGTGAACTTCCTTGATATCGATCTGCGCGGGCATGGTCTCACTCCATCAGGTAGCCGATCTTGGCGGTCAGGCGCTTGATCGAGTCTTCGGTGAACAGCAGCAGCAGGTCGAAGTGGATGGCATGGCCCTCCAGGCTGTAGCTGATTTCCACGGCCAGAGTCTTGCGCCAGCGCCGCGAGTTGACCTGAATCAGCTGGTCGAGGCTGGCGTGTTGCCCGAGCAGTTGCGGGTGTCCCTGGGAAAAACGCAGGTCGAGCTGCTCGGCGATGCCGGCCAGACAGGCACCGATCAGGATGCTGGCCAGGTCCAGCAGCATCTCCGAGGTTTCTGCTTCGTTCTTCGGCTGCCAGCCAAGCAGGCGCGCCATGTCGTTCACTTCCGAATCATGGAACAGCAGCAGCGCCTCGCCGGCGATGGCCTCGCCGATGAAACCCTGACAGATGGCGCTGAAACGTTCACCGCGCTGGGCGTCGAGCAGGGTCATGTGCAGTTCGCTGACCTCGAAGATGTTCACCTGGGGTACTGGCAGCTGTACGAAAACACCCAGCACCTTGGCCAGCAGCGCGGCGGCGCGGCCCATGGCGACGTTGCTCACCTCGCGCAGCGCATCGCGGAAGCTCACCTTCAGCTCCGACAGCGCCGCCGCCTGGGCCTGTGCCGCCGGCGTGCCCTGAGGGTCGAACAGTTTCAGCTCGATCAGCGTCTGGCGCAGGATTTCCGGATCGGCTGGTTTCTTGATGAATGCCAGCGCACCCAGTTCGCGTACGCGACGCACGGCTTCTTCCTGCACGTCGCCGGACACCACGATGACCTGGCTCTTGAGCCCTTCGGCGCGCAGCGCGGCCAGGGTCTGGTAGCCGTCGAGTACCGGCATGGTCAGGTCGAGCAGCATGACCTGGCCCAAGCCCTGGCGGATCAGGGCCAGCGCCTCCTCGCCGTTGCTCGCCTGGCTGAGGGATACCGACCATTCAGCCGGCAGGGCGCGGATCAATTGCTTGCGCGCCATGTTGGAGTCGTCGCAGACCAGCAGCGGAATCACGGCGGGGGATTACCTGTGTGGGAGAGCGCTGAAACTCAGCATAGTCGCAGCCCGTGCGGCGTCACAGTGGTTTCAGCGGTTTTTCAGGCGTAGGGCGGGTGAAACCCGCCAACCGGATATGGCGGGTTGCACCCGCCCTACGGCCTTAGCTAGTCCGTAGGGTGGGCTTCAGCCCACCGACAGCGGCCAGCCTTGGTGAGCTGAAACGGAGCGCTGCCCGGCCCACCCTACAACTACACGGCATGCAACCAGTCGAGTACGCCCTGCGCGGCCACCCGGCCACTGGCGAAACATGCAGTGAGTAGATAGCCGCCGGTTGGCGCTTCCCAATCGAGCATCTCACCGGCGCAGAACACGCCGGGCAGTGCCTTGAGCATCAGACCGTCATCCAGTGCCGCAAAGGGCACGCCGCCGGCGCTGCTGATCGCCTCGTCGAGCGGCCGGGTGCGTAGCAGGGTAATCGGCAGCGCCTTGATCCAGGCTGCCAGATCGACCGGCTCGGCAAAGGCTGCGGCCGGCGCCAGTTCGCGCAGCAATGCGGCCTTCACGCCGTCGAGGCCGGCCTGGCGGTGCAGGTGCTTGGCCATGGAGTGCTTGCCGCGTGGTTTGCCCAGCGCCTGCTGCAGTTTGGCCAGTGGCATCTGCGGCAGCAGATCGAGGTGGATCAGCGCCTGGCCATCGGCCTCGATGGCGCGGCGGATGTCGGCGGAAAAGGCGTACACCAGGCTGCCTTCGATACCGCCAGCAGTCAGCACGAACTCACCGATGCGAGGCGCCTGGCCGGGCAGGCTCAAGGCGACGTTCTTCAGCGGCGCCCCGGCGAATTTTTCCCTGAGATACTCGCTCCAGCCCTCGACCTCGAAACCGCAGTTGCTCGGCTTCAGCGCTGCCACCTCGATGCCGCGCGCCTGCAAAAGCGGCACCCAGGCGCCGTCGGAGCCCAGTCGTGCCCAGCTGCCACCGCCCAATGCCAGCAGGCAGGCGTCGGCGGCCAGTGCGCGCTCACCGTCCGTGCCGGCGATACGCAGGCTGCCGTCATCGTTCCAGCCCAGCCAGCGGCTGCGGGTATGGATGGTCACGCCCAGCTCGCGCAGACGGCGCAGCCAGGCGCGCAGCAGCGGCGCGGCCTTCATATCGGTGGGGAACACGCGGCCGGAGGTGCCGACGAAGGTGTCGATACCCAGGCCATGAATCCACTCGCGCAGGGCATCGGCATCGAACTCACGCAGCAGCGCCGCGACTTCGGCCTGGCGTTCGCCGTAGCGGCCGATAAAGGCGTCCTTGGGCTCGGAGTGGGTGATGTTCATGCCGCCGACACCGGCCAGCAGGAACTTGCGCCCCACCGAGGGCATGGCGTCGAACAGCTCCACACGCACACCGCCCTGTGCCAGCACTTCGGCGGCCATCAACCCGGCCGGGCCGCCGCCGATGATGGCGACATTATGAACGTTGGGCTTGGCGGCTGTGGTCATGGTGATGAGCAGACAGGAGAAAGGCCGCGCATTCTACCCGAGTGCCTTGCGGCCTTGTCATTTGCCCCGGGTTGGGGCAGGTTCAGCTCGAACCTTTTCGGCTGGAGCCCGTTATGTCCCAGATCTGCCCCGACATCGATCCCGATGGCCTACTCGAATATTCGGTGGTCTACACCGACCGCTCGCTGAACCATATGTCGCAGTCGTTCCAGGGTGTGATGCGTGATATCTCCGCCACCCTGAAACAGGTGTACAACGCCCATGCCGTGGCGGTGGTGCCGGGCAGCGGCACCTATGGCATGGAGGCTGTGGCGCGCCAGTTGGCGACCGGGCAGAAGTGCCTGGTGATTCGCAACGGCTGGTTCAGCTACCGCTGGACGCAGATCTTCGACATGGGCCGGATTCCTGCCGAAGCCCAGGTGCTCAAGGCGCGCGCGGTCGCCGACGGCCATCAGGCCGCCTTCGCCCCCGCGCCGCTGGACGAGGTGCTGGCCACCATCGCCGCCGAGAAACCGCAGGTGGTGTTCGCCCCGCACGTGGAAACCTCCTCGGGCATGATCCTGCCGGACGACTACCTGCGCGCCGTGAGCGACGCGGTGCATGCGGTCGGCGGCCTGTTCGTGCTCGACTGCATCGCCTCCGGCACCCTCTGGGTGGACATGCGGGCCTGTGGCATCGACGTGCTGATCAGCGCACCGCAGAAGGGCTGGAGCGCTTCGCCGTGCTGCGCTCTGGTGATGCTCAGCGAAGCGGCGCAGGCGCGCGTCGAGGCGACGCAGAGCAGCAGCTTTGCCTGCGACCTGAAGAAGTGGCTGCAGATCATGCAGGCCTACGAGCAGGGCGGCCACGCCTACCACGCCACCATGCCTAGCGATGCCCTGGCGCGTTTCCGCGATGCCATGCTCGAGGCGAAGACCCTCGGCTTCGCCAAGGTGCGTGAGCAACAGCAGGAACTCGGTGATCGGGTACGCGCACTGCTGGCCGCCCGCGGCTTCAAGAGCGTCGCGGCCAAGGGCTTCGAGGCGCCGGGCGTGGTGGTCTGCTACACCGACGACGGGCAGATCAAGAGCGGCGCCAAGTTCGCCGCCGTCGGCCTGCAGATCGCCGCTGGCGTGCCGCTGCAGTGCGACGAGCCGGCCGACTTCCAGACCTTCCGCCTCGGCCTGTTCGGGCTGGACAAGCTGGGTAACGTCGAGCGCACGGTGAATACGCTGGAGCAGGCGTTGGACAAGGTGTTGGCCGGCTGAGTCATTCGCTGAACTGGCGGGTTGCACCCGCCCTACGTGTTGAGCAGGCCTGTAGGGCGGGTGCAACCCGCCATCGGAAGCACACTTAGCCCAAGCCTCGCGCCGCCCACACCCTTGCCGCGCTGTGATGCAGGATGCCGTGGCGGCGGGCGAGGGCGGCGTGATCCTTCGAGTAGCCGCCGCCAATCACCCCCAGCACCGGAATGTCGCGGCCCAGGCAGTGCTGCAGCACGGCTTCGTCACGGGCGGCCAGACCGGCGTCGGTCAGTTGCAGGTAGCCCAGGGCATCGTCCTTGTGTACATCGACGCCGGCGTCGTAGAGCACCAGGTCCGGCTGGTAGAGCGGCAGCAGGTAGTTCAGCGTGTCGTCCACCACCTTCAAATAATCGGCGTCGCCCATGCCGCGTGGCAGGGGGATATCCCAGTCGCTTTCGGCCTTGCGCGCCGGGAAGTTCTGCTCGCAGTGCAGCGATACGGTGATCGCGTCCGGCTCGTTTTCCAGTAGCCGTGCGGTGCCGTCGCCCTGGTGCACGTCGCAGTCGAAGATCAGCACGCGGTGCACGCGACCCGCTTCGAGCAGGTAACGGGCGATCACCGCCAGGTCGTTGAAGATGCAGAAACCCGAGGGAAAGTCATAGTGCGCATGGTGCGTGCCGCCAGCCAGGTGGCAGGCGAGACCGTGGCGCAGGGCCAGCTCGGCGGTCAACAGCGAGCCGCCCACGGCGCGCACCGTGCGCCGCGCCAGCGCCTCGCTCCAGGGTAGGCCCAGGCGGCGCTGGTCCTCGTATGACAGTTCGCCCGCCATGTAGCGGGCGATGTAGTCCGGGCAGTGAACCAGGGCGAGAATCTCCGCTGGGCACAGTTCGGGGCGTTGCAGCTCGGCATCCGTGGTCAGGCCGCTATCGATCAGGTGATCGCGCAGCAGGCGGAATTTCTCCATGGGGAAGCGATGCCCGGCCGGGAAGGGCGGGCTGTAATCCCCGTGGTAGACCAGCGGTAGCGGCATACAATGACGACTCAAGCGAATTGACGGCTTATGGTCGCAGCCAATCGAGACAACTGCCATGCCCCTGATCGAAACCTCCACCGAACGCCTGCTGCTGCGCGCCTGGCGCGACAGTGACCTGCCGGCGCTGGCCGCGCTGAATGCTGATGCCGAAGTGATGCGCCATTTCCCCGCGCCACTGGATGCCGAACAGAGTGCGCACCTGCTGGCGCGCCTGCGTGCGCATCATGAGCAATATGCTTTCACCTTCTGGGCACTGCAGCGGCGCGACCGCGGCGAGCTGATCGGTTTCACCGGCCTGGCGCAGGTCGGCTTCGACGCGCCGTTCGTACCGGCCGTTGAAATCGGCTGGCGTCTGGCACGGGCACACTGGCGCCAGGGCTATGCCAGCGAGGCGGCGCGCGCCGCGCTGGCCGTGGCCTTCGAGCAGCTTGGGCTGGACGAGGTGGTGAGCTTTACCGTGCCGGCCAATCTGCCGTCGCAGGCGGTGATGCGCTGCATTGGCATGCAGCGTGACGAGGCTGGCGATTTTCTCCACCCGCGTGTACCGGACGGTCATCCGTTGCAGCCGCACGTGCTCTATCGCATCCGCCGTGAACAGTGGCAGGCGCAGCAATGAGCGAGGTGCTTGCCTATCACCAGCTCAGCAAGCATGAGCCTGAACGTTTCGCGCCGGGGCCGGGACGTCTGGATTGGGCGACACAGCCTGCGCCGTTTCGCCGCTACGCTGGGGCCCGGCTGATCGAGCTGTACCACCGCCCGCTGGAAGAGGGGCCAGCGTACGACACTGTATTCGCCGGTCCGCAGGCAGCACCCGCGCCAGTGGATCTGGCCAGCATCTCGCAGCTGCTGTACGACAGCCTGGCTATCTCCGCCTGGAAGGAGGCTGGCGGCAGCCGCTGGGCGCTGCGGGTCAACCCGTCGTCCGGCAACCTGCACCCGACCGAGGCCTATCTGCTGTTGCCGCCGGGTGTCGTGGATGAGGGCGGTGTGCTGGCCCACTATGCCCCGGATATCCATGCGCTGGAGATACGCAGCGAGCTGCCCGCGCAGTTTGGCCGGCAGTTGGCAAGCAGCCTGCCGCCCGGTGGTTTTCTCCTCGGCCTGAGCAGCATCGCCTGGCGCGAGGCCTGGAAGTACGGCGAGCGCGCCTACCGCTACTGCCAGCACGACCTGGGGCACGCCCTGGCGGCGCTGGCCATCGCTGCCAGCGTGCAGGGTTGGCAGGTGCGCATGCTGCACGGCGTTGCCGAGGCGCGTCTGGACGGCCTGCTGGGGCTGGATGATGAAGGCTTTCACGAGGCCGAACACGGCGACTGTCTGCTGTGGATCGGCCCTGCGCAAACGATGGAATTTGCGCTGCCCGAGGCCCTGCTAACGGCAGTGGCGCAGCTTGAGCGGGCCGGTTCGCCCAATCGCCTGTCCCGTGAGTATCGCCACTGGCCCGAGCTGCAGCGCGTACATGGGCTGTGCCGCGCGCCGGCACGTCCTCGCGCCGCCTGGAACCTGGATGCAGCTGACGTACATGCCGACAATCCCGGTCTGCCGCTGCGGCCGATCCTGCATCGCCGGCGCAGTGCGCAGGCCATGGACGGTCGCAGCGGCATTCAGGCTGCACTGCTGCTGGCCTGGCTGCGCCGTCTGCTGCCGGAGCAATCGCCGGTGCCGTTCGCCGTGAGCGGTGAGCCGAACGAGATCGACCTGCTGCTGTTCGTCCATCGTGTGCAGGGCCTGGCGCCCGGTCTGTACTGGCTGGATCGCACGGGCAGCGGTGTGCAGCCGCTACGTGAGGATTACCTGTGGCAGCGGGTGGACGAGGAGCTGCCACTGTATCGCCTGCTCGAAGGCGATGCGCGTGGCCTGGCGGGCTTTCTCAGTTGCGGCCAGGACATCGCCGCCGATGGTTGCGTGGCCTTGGCCATGCTGGCGCGGGTGGAACGCGTGGTGGCCAATGGCAATTGGCGCTATCCCAGGCTCTACTGGGAGTGTGGCCAGATCGGTCAGATGCTCTATCTGGAAGCCGAAGCGGCAGGGCTTTCCGGTACGGGCATCGGCTGCTATTTCGACGATGCTTTGCGCGAATTGCTCGGAGATGCCGACAGCGGACTGCAAAGTCTTTACCATTTCACCCTTGGCCGCGCCGTGTGGGACGAACGTCTGACGTCGCTGCCGGCCTACCCGCAATTGCGTATACCCCCATGCAAGGAGACGACACCCCATGACTCAGGTTCTCGATGATCTGGTGGCGCTGCTCAGCCTGGAGCAGATCGAGGAAAACCTGTTCCGTGGCCGCAGCCAGGATCTCGGTTTTCGCCAGCTGTTCGGCGGCCAGGTGCTTGGCCAGTGCATCTCCGCTGCCAGCCAGACGGTCGAGGAGGCGCGCCATGTGCACTCCATGCACGGCTATTTCCTGCGCCCTGGCGATGCCAGCCTGCCGGTGGTCTATCAGGTCGAGCGCACCCGCGATGGCGGCAGCTTCAGCACTCGTCGCGTGGTGGCGGTGCAGAAGGGCCAGCCGATCTTTTTCTGCAGTGCATCCTTCCAGTACGACGAGGAAGGCTTTCATCACCAGAGCGAGATGCCGGACGTCCCCGGTCCCGAGGATCTGAAATCGGAAACCGAGCTGGCGCGCATGGTGGCGCCGATGATTCCCGAGCGCATGCGTGAGCGGTTGACCAGCGACAAACCCATCGAGATCCGCCCGGTTACCCTGATCAACCCCTTCGCGCCGCAGCCCTGCGAACCGGTCAAGTACGTGTGGTTCCGCGCCGCCGGCGATCTGCCGGACGACCCGCAGCTGCACAAGTACCTGCTGGCCTACGCCAGTGACTTCAACCTGCTGACCACCTCGATGCAGCCGCATGGCGTATCGGTGTTCCAGAAGTTCATGCAGGTGGCCAGCCTCGACCATTCGCTGTGGTTCCACCGCAACCTGCGCATGGATGACTGGCTGCTGTACGCCATGGACAGCCCTTGGGCCGGCAATGCGCGCGGCTTCTCCCGCGCCAGCATCTACAACCGCCAGGGTGAACTGGTGGCCTCGGCTGCCCAGGAAGGTCTGACCCGCGTGCGTGAGGACTGGAAGTGAAGGCGCTGCGCGAAGCACGTCACTGGGTGTTCGACATGGACGGCACCCTGACCCTGGCGGTGCATGACTTCGTGGCGATAAAACGCGCCCTCGACATCCCTGAGCAAGACGACATCCTCCACCACCTGGCGGCGCTGCCGGCAGAGGAAGCCGCGCAGAAGCATGCCTGGCTGCTGGAGCACGAACGCGAGCTGGCAGTGGCCTCACGCCCGGCACCGGGCGCCATCGAACTGGTGCGCACCCTGTGCGAGCGAGGTTGCCAGCTTGGCATCCTCACGCGTAATGCTCACCCGCTGGCCTTGCTGACGTTGCAGGCCATCGGCCTGGATGACTGCTTTGCCACGGCCGATATCCTTGGCCGCGACGAGGCGCCGCCCAAACCGCACCCGGGCGGTTTGCTGCATCTGGCCGAGCGCTGGGCGGTCAAGCCGCAGGAACTGGTGATGGTCGGCGACTACCGCTTCGACCTGGAATGCGCCCAGGCTGCCGGTGCGCGCAGCGTGCTGGTCAACCTGCCGGACAACCCCTGGCCGGAGTTGACCGAGTTGCATGCGCAGGATTGTGCGCAGCTGCTGGCTGCGTTGGCCTGAGTGGCGGCACGGCGCTCTTAGGGCGAAATCGGGGCGAGCGGATCGGGGGCGAAAGCGAACTTCAGGCCGCATCCGAATTGCCGCCATACAGCTATCGCCAAGCCTCAGGGTCCCGGATTTCATCCGGGCTACGGTGCGGCGTCAGTCCGTCAGAACTCCCACAAAAAAACGCCCCCGCAAAGACTGCGGGGGCGGCGCGTTGGATAAGGTCGTCCTTGAAGCGGGTTACGCGCGGTCAACCTTGTGGAGCATTGCTCCCCGTATCGCTCCAGCCACCACCCAGGGCCTTGTACAGCTCGACTTCGCTGCTGAGCTGGGCCAGGCGGTCGGTGATCAGCTGCTGGCGCACGCTGAACAGCTGGCGCTGGGCGTCGAGCAGGGTCAGGTAGCTGTCCACGCCGGTGCGGTAGCGGCGCTCGGCGAGTTCGTAGTAGGTCTCGGTGGTTTCCAGCAGGGCGCGCTGGGCGTCCAGTTGCTGACGATAGGTGGTGCGCGCGGCGAGGCGGTCGGCGACTTCCTGGAAGGCAGTCTGGATGGCCTTCTCGTACTGGGCCACCTGGATGTCCTTCTGCAGCTCGGCATAGTCGAGGTTGGCGCGCAGACGCCCGGCGTTGAAGATCGGCAGGTTGATCTGCGGCTGGAACAGCCAGGTGCCCGAGCCGCTGTCGAACAGGCCGGACAGCTGGCTGCTGGCGGTGCCGGCATTGGCGGTCAGGCTGATGCTGGGGAAGAACGCCGCACGCGCCGCGCCGATATTGGCGTTGGCGGCCTTGAGCTGGTACTCGGCCTGCAGCAGGTCGGGGCGACGCTGCAGCAGGTCGGCGGGCAGACCGGCCGGAACCTGTTCCAGCAGTTCTGCATTGAGCTTCAGCCCCTGCGGCAGGTCGGCCGGCAGGCCGGTGCCGAGCAACTGGGTCAGGGCGTTGCGGTCCTGAGCGACCAGGCGCTGGTACTGCGCCAGGCTGACGCGGGCGCTGTCCACCGAGCTGCGCGCCTGGCTCAGGGCCAGGGCGTCGGCGACGCCGACGTCGAAGCTGCGCTGGGTCAGCTGGTAGCTTTCCTCGAAGGTCTTCAGGGTGTCCTGGGTCAGTTGCAGCAGCGCCTGATCCGCCTGCCATTGCAGGTAGGCGTTGGCGACGCTGGCGACCAGGCTGATCTGCGTGCTGCGCGCGGCCTGTTCGGTGGCCAGGTATTGCTGCAGGGCCTGCTCGCTGAGGCTGCGGATACGACCGAAGAAATCCAGCTCCCAGGCGTTGACGCCCAGGGTGGCGCTGTACTGGCCGCTGGTGCGGGCTTCACCGGTCTGGCTCAGGTCGGCCGGCAGGCGCTGGCGAGTGCCGGCACCATCGGCGGAGACCGAAGGCAGCAGGTCGGCGCGCTGGATGCGATACAGCGCACGGTATGCCTCGATGTTCAGCGCGGCGACACGCAGGTCGCGGTTGTTTTCCAGCGCCACCTGTACCAGTTGCTGCAGCGCTGGGTCGCGGAAGAACTCGCGCCATTGCAGGTCTTCTGCGGAGCGGCTGCCCTCGCTGGCGGCGTTGCCATAGGCCTCGCCTTGCGGCCAGTCGGCGGCCACCGGGGCTTCGGGGCGCTGATAGTCGGGAATCAGGCTGCAGCCGCTGAGCAGAGCGACGGCCACGGCCAGGGACAACAGGGACTGCCTCATTGCAGTGCCTCCTTCTCGTTTTCACGGGTCGGCTCGGGGCGCTTTTTCTCGAATATCGAGCAGACCACTACGTAGAACAGCGGAATCCAGAAGATCGCCAGAACCATCGCGCTGAGCATGCCGCCGATCACCCCGGTGCCGATGGCGTGCTTGCTGCCGGCGCCGGCACCGCTGGCGATGGCCAGCGGCAGGCAGCCGAGGATGAATGCCAGCGAGGTCATGATGATCGGGCGCAGACGCATGCGGCAGGCTTCGATGGCCGCTTCGGCGAAGGTCATGCCCTGTTCGTATTGCGCCTTGGCGAATTCGACGATGAGGATCGCGTTACGCGCCGACAGACCAATGGTGGTGAGCAGGCCGACCTTGAAGAACACGTCGTTGGACAGCCCGCGCAGCTCGGTGAACAGCAGCGCGCCGATGATCCCCAGCGGCACCACCAGCATCACCGAGAACGGGATCGACCAGCTCTCGTACAGGGCTGCCAGGCAGAGGAACACGACGATGGCAGAGATCACGAACAGCGCAGTGGTCTGCGAGCCGGCCAGACGTTCCTCGTAGGACAGGCCCGTCCAGGAGTAGCCGACGCCCTGTGGCAGTTGCGAAGCGATCTCTTCCACGGCGGCCATGGCATCACCGGTACTGTAGCCGGGCGCCGGCGCGCCGAGGATTTCCACCGCCGAGACGCCGTTATAGCGCGCCAGCTTCGGCGGGCCGTATGTCCACTCGCCACTGGCGAAGGCGCTGAACGGCACCATGCGGCCCTGGTCGTTGCGCACGTACCACTTGTTCAGGTCTTCCGGGCTCATGCGCGATTCGGCTGTACCTTGCAGGTAGACCTTCTTCACCCGTCCACGGTCGATGAAGTCGTTGACGTAGCTGGCGCCCCAGGCAATCGACAGGGTGCTGTTGATGTCCGTCAGCGACAGGCCGAGGGCACGGGCGCGTTCGTCATCGATCAGCAATTGGTACTGCGCTTCGTCACGCAGGCCGTTGGCGCGCACGCTGTCGAGCACCGGGTGCTGGTTGGCCAGTTGCAGGAACTTGTCGCGTGCCTCGTTCATCACCTCATGGCCAACGCCTGCCTGATCCTGCAGGAAGAAGTTGAAACCGGTGGCGTTACCCATCTCCATCACCGCAGGCGGGGCAAAGGCGAACACCATCGCATCACGGAAGCTGAAGAAGTGCATCTGCGCCCGTTGCGCCAGTGCGGCGACGCCATTTTCCTCACCTGGGCGCTCGCCCCAGGGCTTGAGCATGATGAAGGCCATGCCGGAGCTTTGACCACGACCGGCGAAGTTGAAGCCGGTGACGGTGAACACCGATTGAACCGTACTGGCTTCCTCTTCCAGCAGGTACTGGCGCATCTCGTCGACCACCACCTGGGTGCGCTCGGCACTGGAGCCGGACGGCGTCTGCACCTGGGCGAACAGCACGCCCTGGTCTTCCTCGGGCAGGAACGCGGTGGGGATGCGGGTGAACATCCAGGCCATGATGGCGACGATCACCAGATACAGGATCAGGTACGGCGCCTTGCGCTTGATCATGCCGGCCACGCCGCGCTGATAGGCGTTGCTGGTACGGTCGAACGTGCGGTTGAACCAGCCGAAGAAGCCACGTTTGGCTTCGTGATGATCGCCGTCGATGGGCTTGAGCAGGGTGGCGCACAGCGCCGGCGTGAAGATCAGCGCCACCAGCACCGACAGGGCCATGGCCGAGACGATGGTGATGGAAAATTGCCGGTAGATCACCCCCGTGGAGCCGCCGAAGAAGGCCATCGGCAGGAACACCGCCGACAGTACCAGGGCGATACCGACCAGCGCGCCCTGGATCTGGCCCATGGATTTCTTGGTCGCTTCCTTGGGCGACAGGCCGTCTTCGCGCATCACCCGCTCGACGTTCTCCACCACCACGATGGCGTCGTCCACCAGCAGGCCAATGGCCAGGACCATGGCGAACATGGTCAGGGTATTGATGGAGAAACCGAACGCAGCGAGCACACCGAAGGTGCCGAGCAGCACCACCGGCACCGCCATGGTCGGGATGATGGTGGCGCGCAGGTTCTGCAGGAACAGGAACATCACCAGGAACACCAGCACGATGGCCTCGAACAGGGTGTGCACCACCCCTTCGATGGAGGCCGAGATCACCGGCGTGGTGTCGTAGGGGAAGACCACTTCCATACCGGGCGGGAAGAACGGCTCGAGATTGGAAATGGTTTCACGCACCGCCTTGGCGGTATCCAGGGCGTTGGCGCCGGTGGCCAGACGAATCGCCAGACCCGAGGCCGGCAGGCCGTTGAACTGCGCGTTGATGGCGTAGTTCTCGCCGCCGAGCTCGACCTTGGCGACGTCGCCCAGGCGCACCTGGGAACCGTCGGCTTGCACCTTGAGGAGGATCTTGCGGAACTCTTCCGGGGTCTGCAGGCGGGTCTTGCCGATGATGGTGGCGTTGAGCTGGTTACCCGGCGATGCCGGCAGGCCGCCGAACTGGCCGGAGGAAATCTGCACGTTCTGCGCCTGGATGGCGCTGCGCACGTCAACCGGCGTCAGCTGGAAGCTGTTGAGCTTGGCCGGGTCGAGCCAGATGCGCATGGCGTACTGCGCGCCGAACACCTGGAAGTCGCCGACGCCCTTGGTCCGCGAGATCGGGTCCTGCAAGTTGGAGACGATGTAGTCGGACAGGTCCTCACGGGTCATGCTGCCGTCTTTCGACACCACGCCGATGACCATGAGGAAGTTCTTCACCGACTTGGTCACGCGGATGCCCTGTTGCTGTACTTCCTGCGGCAACAACGGGGTGGCGAGCTGCAGTTTGTTCTGCACCTGGACCTGAGCGATGTCCGGGTTGACCCCCTGTTCGAAGGTCACGACGATTTCCATGCTGCCGTCGGAGTTGCTGGCCGAGCTGACATAGCGCAGCCCGTCGATACCATTGAGCTGCTGTTCGATCACCTGTACCACGGTGTCCTGCACGGTCTGCGCGGAGGCGCCCGGGTAGCTGACCTGGATGGACACGGCGGGCGGCGCGATGCTGGGGTACTGGTTGATCGGCAGCGACAGGATGGACAGGCCGCCGGCCAGCATGATCACCAGGGCGATCACCCAGGCGAAGATCGGCCGGTCGATAAAGAATCTGGACATTCTGTACTTCTCCGTTAGTCCTGGCCGTTGGCTTGTTCGGCGCCTTGGGCAGGCTGTTCGGTCTTGACGTTCGTCGCCGGCACGGCCTTCACCTCGGCGCCAGGCTGCACGAACTGCAGGCCCTCGGTGATCAGGCGGTCGCCTTCCTTCAGGCCATCCTCGACCAGCCAGGCATTGCCCGCGGTACGATCAGCCTTGAGCACACGCTGCTCCACCTTGTTCTCGGCGTTGACCACCATCGCGGTCGGCTCGCCGCGCTGGTTACGGGTCACACCCTGCTGCGGGGCGAGGATGGCGTTTTCCTTGACCCCGGAAAGCAGCTCGGCATGCACGAACATGCCCGGCAGCAGCAGGTGATCGGGATTGGGGAATACCGCGCGCAGGGTTACCGAACCGGTGCTTTCGTCCACCGCGACTTCGGAGAATTCCAGGGTACCTTCATGGGCGTAGCGGCTGCCGTCTTCCAGCTTCAGCGCGACCTTGGCCGCGCTCTCGCTGGCCTTCTGCAGACGGCCATCGGCCAGATCGCGGCGCAGGCGCAGCAGTTCCTTGCTCGACTGAGTGACGTCGACATAGATCGGATCGAGCTGCTGAATGGTGGCCATGGCGTTGGCTTGACCGTTGCTGACCAGTGCGCCTTCGGTCACGGCGGAACGGCCGATGCGGCCGCTGATCGGCGCCATCACCTTGGTGTAGCGCAGGTCGATGCGTGCCTGCTCCAGTGCGGCGTCGGCCTGCAGGCTGGCGGCGCGGGCTTCGTCGTAGGCCTGCTGGCTGACGGCCTTGTCATTGACCAGTAGCTTGTAGCGATCTGCCAGGGACTTGGCGGAAAGCTGCGTGGCCTGGGCGCTCTTGTAGGCGGCTTCGTAGGTGGCCGGGTCGATCTGGTACAGCTGCTGACCGGCCTTGACCTCGCTGCCCTCGGTGAACAGGCGCTTCTGGATGATGCCGTTGACCTGTGGGCGCACCTCGGCGATGCGATAGGCGCTGGTCCGACCTGGCACCTCGCTGGTCAGTGCAAAGGGTTTGGCTTCGAGCGTGACCACTCCGACCTGGGGCGTTTGCTGGGTTTGTGGGGCGCTGGATTCCTGGCAGCCGGTGAGACCGAGCATTGCCACGGCGATGGCGGAAACCAAGACAGCGAAGGCTGGCTTCGAGTGCATCTGAGAACCTCGTTTTTATCGAATCATGGCCCAAAGGGCGAAGGGGACGAAGGCAGGGGAAAAAATCGATGGGGAAATATACTTACGTACGTGAATGTTTGTAAATGCCTAAAGCTGCCTGCATACTCTCGCCCGTCCTCCTTTACCGGAGCTTTACATAGAGGCGAAATCGGGTAGACAGATGGCCAGAAGAACCAAAGAAGAAGCGCAGGCGACGCGAGTGCAGATACTCGATGCTGCCGAGCGGGTGTTCCATGCCCAAGGCGTTTCCCGTGCGTCTCTGGCCGAAGTGGCGAAGGAGGCCGGCGTCACCCGCGGCGCCATTTACTGGCACTTCGAGAACAAGATAGACCTGTTCCAGGCCATGCTCGAGCGCCTGCGTCTACCACTCGAAGAACTGGCGCGTGCCAGCGAGAGCGAGGACGAGCCGGACCCGCTGGGCTGCATGCGTGAGTTGTTGATCAAGGCACTAACGCGTCTGGCCTGCGAGCCACAGACCCATCGCACCCACGACATCCTGCGTTACAAGTGCGAATACACCGGTGAGCTGCTCGGCCTGCGCGAGCGCATGCAGGCGCTGAGCATCGAGTGCGATCAGCGCATCGCCAAGGCGCTGGGTAATGCGGTCAACAAGGGCCAGTTGCCGAGCGACCTGGATTGCGCGCGCGCAGCCATGTGCCTGCACGCCTACATGGAAGGCATCGAGGCCAACTGGCTGCTGGTGCCCAACTTCGACCTGGCAGCCCAGGCCCCGGCGCTGGTCGATACCGTGCTGGATATGCTGCGCAGCCCGGCGCTGCGCCTGATGCCGGTGTAGGAGCGAATTTATTCGCGATTGCATCGCGGATAAATCCGCGCCTGCAAGGCACTGGGCCGAACCTCAGCCCGCCTTACGCTGCGCAGGCCAGTCAGGCAGGACGTGTGGCGCGAGCAGTCGTGCTTCCAGCCTGGCGACGAACTGCTGCGCCTCTGCTTCGCTGCGAAAACTCACGCAATGCTGATCCAGACGGACCTGCCACAGGCGCTCGCCGCCCTGATCGTAGGGTTGGACGACAATCTTCATGTTGACCACCTCCCTGAGCTGCGATGCCTCGCAGCGCTTGTTGGGGAGGCTCAGCATAGTCCTCGTGCATGACCTTTTTCTGACGTGGATCAAACAGCCGAGCAGGGCGATGACGGCTTTGCGATAAGCGGTACCGCGAAGGAAACGTGACCGGCTCGAACGAAGCGGTGGGCTGAAACGAATCGCTGCTCGGCCCATCCTACACGCCGTGACACGACCGTAGGGTGGGCTTCAGCCCACCACTCCAGCCCACCACAGACCCACCACCATTGGCTTCAAAACCCTTCGAGCACGATCTTGCCCTTGGCCTTGCCACTTTCCAGCAGCGCATGGGCGCGGCGCAGGTTGGCGGCGTTGATGGTGCCGAAATGCTCGCCGAGGGTGGTCCTGAGCACGCCGCTGTCGACCAGCCCGGACACCCGTTGCAGCAGGCGATGCTGCTCGATCATATCGTCGGTCTGGTACAGCGAGCGGGTGAACATCAGCTCCCAGTGCAGTGACAGGCTCTTACGCTTGAGCTGCATCACGTCCAGTGGTTGCAGCGGGTCATCGATCAACGCCAGACGCCCCTGCGGCTGCAGGCATTCGACCAGTTGCGCGTAGTGCTGGTCAGTCTGGGTCAGGCTGGCGACGTGGGTGACCTGGCCGACGCCAATGCGCGCCAGTTCCTCGCTCAGCGGCTTGCCGTGATCGATCACATGATGTGCGCCCAGCTCACGGACCCAGACCTGGGTTTGCGGGCGCGAAGCGGTGCCGATCACGGTCAGGCCGGTCAGGCGTCGCGCCAGCTGGGTGAGGATCGAACCAACACCGCCGGCCGCACCGACGATCAGCAGGCTCTGGCCCTGATCGGTCGAGCCTTCGGCGATCTGCAGGCGCTCGAACAGCAGCTCCCAGGCGGTGATGGCGGTCAGCGGCAGGGCCGCCGCCTCGGCGAACGAAAGGCTTTGCGGCATTTTGCCGACGATGCGCTCGTCGACCAGGTGCAGCTCACTGTTGGCCCCGGCACGGTCGATAGCGCCGGCGTAGAACACCCGGTCGCCAGGTCGGAACAGGGTCACTTCGCTGCCCACGTCCTTGACCACGCCGGCTGCGTCCCAGCCCAGTACCTTGGCGGCACCGTTTTCGGGGGCGACGCCTTTGCGGATCTTGGTATCGACCGGGTTGACCGAGATGGCACGCACCTCCACCAGCAGGTCATGCGGGCCGGGTGAGGGAGCGTCCAGTTGCACGTCCAGCAATGCTTCGGGATGGTCGACCGGGAGGGATTGGTAGTAGGCGATGGCTTTCATGCTAGGGCTCCGGTTTACGGGTTCAGGCGATAGGACTCATGGTCATCTGTTCTGCTGGTTGAAAAAAGCGCCTGCGGATAGAGTCTCTTTCATTATTATTTTGAAAGTGAGCCGCCATGCTGCGTTTCGACGACCTGCAACTCTTCGTGTGTACTGCCGAAACCGGCAGCCTTTCTGCCGCCGCGCGGCTGCTGGATGTCTCGCCGGCGGTGGCCAGTGCCGCCCTCAAGCGCCTGGAGCAGCAACTGCAGGTGCGCCTGTTGGCGCGCTCGACGCGCAGCCTGCGCCTGACGCCCGAGGGCGAGCTGTATCTGGTGCACGCGCGCCTGGCCTTGCAGAGCCTGGAGGAGGGGCGCCAGCAACTGGCTGGTAGCCAGGACGGTATTCGCGGAGTGCTGCAGCTGTCGGCACCCTCGGACTTCGGTCGCAATACCCTGTTGTCCTGGCTGGACGAGTTCCAGGGCGAGCATCCGCAACTGCAGCTGCGCCTGCTGCTGGCCGACCGTGTCGCCGATCTGTTCCGCGAGCCGGTGGACATCGCCCTGCGCTATGGCGCGCCGGAAGACTCCAGCCTGGTGGCCTTGCCGGTGGCACCGGACAATCGCCGCGTGCTCTGCGCCTCGCCGGCCTATCTCGCGCGGCAGGGTACGCCGCAGACGGTGGAGGAGCTGCGCCAGCACAACTGCCTGCTGTACATGCTGCACGGCCGCGTGCATGACCGCTGGCGCTTTCAGGATGGCAAGCGCGAGATGGTCATGAGCGTTGCCGGCAACCGGGTGTGTGACGATGCCGATGTCACCCGACGCTGGGCCGTGGCCGGGCAGGGCGTGGTGTATAAGTCCTGGCTGGACGTGGCCGACGACGTGCGCGAAGGCCGGCTGCAGGTGCTGCTGCCCGGCTGGCTGGGCGAGCCGACGCCGTTGTATCTGGTGTGTGCGCACCGGGCACAACTGAGCAAGGCGGTGCATCTGCTGCGCGAGTTTGTGCAACTGCGTTGCGAGACGCTGCTGGCAGCGGCGCCCTGGCGTTGACGATAAAGTGCCGGACGCCTGCTAGACTCCTTCACCTGACCGCTGCGGCAATGCACCGCAGTGCCGTGCTGCCATCCTCTGTTTAGAGTCGCGCCCCATGAAACTGGCCCGCAAAGACCGCTCACTGACCGCCTGGGTGCTGTACTTCAGCATCCTGTTCAGTGCGTTCGTCTGCGCCATCAGCCACGGCCAGATGGCCGGCATGCAGCTCAGCGGTCTGGACGGGCAGTACTGTTCGTTCGAAGGCAACTTCGGCGCGGGCGCCGATCTGGACGGCTCCGGTATCGTCTCGCCGAACCCGGCCACCGGTGCGGGCTGCGCCCTGGCCAGCCTGTTCAGCGCGATCATCCTGGCGGCGTTCTTCGGCCTGCTCGGTTTGCTCGCTGCCGAACGCGTGCGTGCGCTGCCAGCCCTGCATATCCCTCGGCTTGCCCGTTATCGCTGGCCTCCCGCCAACCCTCGCGCTTCTCCCTTTTTCGCCTGATCCGTCCGCCCGTTTGGGCGTCCCTATCATGCGTATGCCTTGCCGCACATTCACGCCTGCGGCTGGCTGGAGAAAGCTTCATGGCGTCTTCCCCCAATAGCACCGCACCTGCTCGTGAGCGTGCGGCGCCGTCGTTCTACAACCTGGCCTGGCGCTGGCACTTCTATGCCGGGCTGTTCGTCATCCCGTTCATGATCCTGCTGTCGGTCACCGGGATGATCTACCTGTTCAAACCGCAGCTCGATGCGTGGATGTACGCCGACCTGATGCAGGTGCCGGTCGCCGAGCAGCGTCTGAGCGCCGATCAGCAACTGGCCATCGTCCGCGAGGCATACCCGCAGGCCGCTGTCAGCAAATACCTGCCGCCTGCTGCGCCTGATCGTAGCGCGCAGTTCGTGATCAATCAGGATGGACGCGATCTGAACCTGTTCGTCGATCCCTACAGCGGCAGCATTCTCGGCACCCAGGATGCGCTGTGGAATTTGCAGGCGGCCTCGCGCAAGTTGCATGGCGATCTGCTGATCGGCACCGTCGGTGACCGCCTGATCGAGCTGGCCGCCGGTTGGGGCATCGTGCTGGTGGTGTCCGGGATGTACCTGTGGTGGCCGCGGGGCAGCAGCGGGGCGGGTGTGCTGTGGCCGCGCCTGAGCGCACGCGGGCGTTTGTGGTGGCGCGACCTGCATGCGGTTACTGGTTTCTGGGGCAGCGCGCTGCTGTTGTTCATGCTGCTCACTGGCATAACCTGGACAGGCTACTGGGGCGCGCAGTTCGCTGGCGCCTGGAACCACTTCCCCGCCGCCATGTGGGATGACGTGCCCAAGTCCGGGCAACTGACCGGCAGTCTCAACAGCAGCAGCCAGCAAACCGTGGCCTGGGCGGTGGAGGTCACGCCGCTGCCGGCGTCCGATCCGCATGCCGCGCACCAGGGCCATGCCGGACATAGCGCCCCGGCAACTTCCGCGAGCCTGCTGCAGCATGTCGTCGACACGGCGGCTGAGCGTGGTGTGCAGCCTGGCTACAGCATCAGCCTGCCCAAGGGCGAGCAGGGCGTTTACACCGTCGCGCTGTTCGCCAACGACCCGCGCAACGACGCCACGCTGCATCTGGATCAATACAGCGGTGCGGTACTGGCCGACGTGCGCTGGGCGGACTACGGCCCAGTGGCGCGGGCCGTGGAGAGCGGTGTGAAGCTGCACGAAGGCAAGATGTTCGGCCTGGCCAACCAGATCCTGATGGCGCTGGTCTGCCTGCTGATCATCTTCAGCTCGCTCAGCGGCCTGGTGCTCTGGTGGAAACGCCGCCCGGCCGGTCGCCTCGGCGTACCGCCGCTGCGCCACGACCTGCCGCGCTGGAAAACCGCCATCGGCGTGATGATCGTGCTGGGCATGATCTTCCCGCTGGTGGGCGCCTCGCTGTTGCTGATTTGGGCGCTCGACCGCTCGCTGTGCTTGCTACCCAGAACCCGATTCGCCAATTGAGGCGTGCCATGTTTTTCGACCTTACCCACCCGGAGACAACCCATATGAACCTGCGCAAAAACCTGCTGGGCCTCGCTCTGATCCTGCCCGCGATGCTGGCCCAGGCCCACGAGTACGAAGTCGGCGAACTGCATATCGACCACCCCTGGTCGCGCGAGATGCCGCCCGTGGCGCCGACCGCGGCGGCCTATTTCGTCGTGCACAACAATGGCAGCGAGGCCGATCGCCTGCTCACAGTCAGCAGCCCGGTGGCCGGCAAGGCCGAACTGCACGAGCACGTACACGCAGATGGCGTGATGAAGATGCAGCAGGTGCAGGACGTGACCATCCCGGCCGGTGGCGAGGTTAAGTTCGAGCCCATGGGCTATCACGTCATGCTGTTCAACCTGAAGCAGCAGGCCAAGGCCGGTGAGCGTTTCCCGCTGACGCTGACCTTCGAGAAGGCCGGCAGCGTCGAAGTGGAGGTGGCCGTGCAGCAGGAGACCCCGGCTGGCCATGATCATGGTGATGCTCACGACCACGGCAAGCACCAGCACTGATGCTGTTCACGGCACGCAGGCGCACCTTCGCCGCCCATCTCGGGCTGCTGGCGCTGGTCCTTACCCTGCTGGCGCCTCTGGCGTCGCAGCTGCGTGCCGAGCCCACTGACTGGCGCTGGCTGAACGAGCTGGCCTGCCATGACGGCGGCGACCCTGAACCGGTTGCCAGCGATGGCGGCAGACCGGCGCTGCAGGTGGACGCCTGCGGCTACTGCTCGCTCTTCTCCCATTGCCCCGCGCTGGCGGGCAGCCGTTGGGCAATCGCCGCGCGACAGTCGCCCGTTCACCAGAGGGGCGCAGCGCTCCCGCTTGCACCGCTGCCCTGCACTCATTTCCCCCGCGCACTGTCACGTGCGCCTCCCATGCACGCCTGAGTTCTTCTTTCGCGAGGGCTAGCCGGCCCTTTTTGCAAATCGACCATTCAGGTATTCGCATGTCCGTTTCCTTCGTTCCGGGCGCTGTTTCCGTTCGCCCTGGTTTTCCCCTGTCTGCCCTGGCCATCGCCTGTGGCCTGTGCACCATTACGCCGTTGCATGCCGAGGAGCATGTTCACGAACTGCCGCCCACGGTGATCACGGCAATCCAGCAAAGCTCACCGCTGACCGTGGTGGCCGATCCCAAGGACCCACGCCAGCCGGTGCCGGCCAGTGATGCGGCGGATTACCTCAAGACCATTCCCGGTTTCTCGGCGATTCGCAGCGGCGGCAGCAACAGCGACCCGGTGCTGCGCGGGCTGTTCGGCTCGCGCCTGCTGCTGCTCACCGACGGCGGGCAGATGCTCGGCGCCTGTCCCGGGCGGATGGACGCGCCCAGCTCCTATATCGCGCCGGAAACCTATGACCTGCTGAGCGTGACCAAGGGCCCGCAGACGGTGATCTGGGGCCCCGGTGCCTCGGCCGGCGTGGTGCGCTTCGAGCGCGAGCCGGAGCGCTTCGGCGAGCTCGGCGCGCGCTTGCATGCCAGCGTACTGGCTGGTTCCAACGGCCGCTTCGACCGCCTGCTCGACGGCGCCGTGGGTGGTGAGCAGGGTTACCTGCGGGTGATGGCCAACCGTTCGCATTCGGATGATTACGACAATGGTGACGGCGACACCATCGGCTCGCGCTGGGATAAATGGAACACCGACGTGACGTTGGGCTGGACGCCGGATGCCGACACCCTGATCGAACTCAGCGCCGGCCGTGGCGATGGTGAGGCGCGCTACGCCGGGCGAGGCATGGACGGCACCCAGTTCAAGCGCGAAAGCCTGGGCGCGCGCATCGAGCGCAGCAACCTCGGCGGCGTGCTGGATAAGGTCGAGGCCAAGGTCTACTACAACTACGCCGACCACATCATGGACAACTTCCGCCTGCGCGTGCCGAACCCGACCAGCATGATGGCCATGCCCATGGCCTCGCAGGTCGACCGGCGTACTCTCGGTGCCCGGCTGGCGGCGACCTGGAAGTGGGACGACGTCGAGCTGATCACCGGCATCGATGCGCAGCGCAGCGAGCACCGCGCCCGCCGCTCCACCTACAGCATGATGGCGGGCTATACGGACGCCGATCGCTTCCCCTGGAGCAAGGACGCGCTGATGCACAACTACGGCGCCTTCGCCGAGGCCACCTGGAGCCTGGCCGAGCGTGATCGGCTGGTTTCCGGGGCGCGGGTGGATCGAGCCTCGGCCAAGGATTACCGGCAGAGTTTTCGCAGCATGATGGGCATGACTCGGCCCAACCCAACGGCGGGCGAAACGCGCGCCGAGACCCTGCCCAGCGGTTTCGTGCGCTACGAGCATGACCTGGCCGGCTCGCCGACCACCCTCTATGCCGGCATTGGCCACGTACAGCGTTTCCCGGATTACTGGGAGCTGTTCTCTGCAGGGCTGAACGGCCCGGCCGGTTCGCGCAACGCTTTCGACGGCATCGAGCCGGAGAAGACCACCCAACTCGATATCGGTATCCAGTACCAGGACGACAAGCTGCAGGCCTGGGCCTCGGCCTATGCCGGGCAGATCCGCGACTACATCCTGTTCGACTATCGCGGCATGGGCACCCAGGCCGACAACATCGATGCGCGCATCATGGGCGGTGAGTTGGGCGTCGCCTATGCCTTCGCCTCCAACTGGAAGGCCGATGCCACACTGGCCTACGCCTGGGGCAAGAACAGCTCGGACGGCGAAGCGCTGCCACAGATGCCGCCGCTGGAGGCGCGCCTGGGCCTGAGCTATCAGCGTGACGCCTGGAGTGTCGGCGCGCTGTGGCGTGTGGTCGATGGCCAGGGCCGCACCGCCGACGGGCGCGGCAATGTGGTGGGGCAGGACTTCGGCGACAGCGCCGGCTTCGGCGTGCTCTCGCTCAACGGCGCCTACCGCATCAGCCGGCAGGTCAAGCTCAGCGCCGGTGTGGATAACCTGCTCGACAAGTGCTACGCCGAGCACCTCAACCTGGCCGGCGACGCCGGCTTTGGTTTCCCGGCTGACACCCGCATCGACGAGCCGGGCCGCACCCTCTGGGCCAAGGTCGATTTCGATTTCTGAGCCACTCGGTTGTGGGAGGGGCTTTAGCCGCGACTGACAAGGCTCCAGTCCCTCCCTGCGGTATTGGACCCGTAGCCCGGATGCAATCCGGGAGTTTGCTGTTGACCCTCCCGGATTGCATCCGACCTACGATTTGGCGCGCTAATACAGCCTTAAGGTTCACGCGCGAGAGTGGTCCTCGCAGACCCACTTTCACCCTGCACCGAAGAGGACTTCATCATGCGCAAACTGCTTCTGCTGTCTCTGGCTCTGGCCAGCCCGCTGACCTTCGCCGCCACCGAATGCACCACCGCCGACAAGGCGCAGTGGCAGGATCAGGACATCTTCCAGGCCGACCTCAAGGCCCAGGGCTACCAGATCAACAAGTTCAAGGTCACCAAAGGCAACTGCTACGAAATCTACGGCTTCGACAAGGACGGCAAGAAGGTCGAGATCTACTTCGACCCGGTCAGCGGTGATGCCGTCAAGAGCAACGTGGAAAGCTGATGAACGCCGCGACCGTACGCCTGTGGGACCCGGTGGTGCGCCTGTTCCACTGGTCCCTGGCCGGCGCTTTCCTGGCCAACTACTTCTTTACCGAAGAGGGAGAAAACTGGCATCGCTGGTTCGGTTACTACGCCGTGGCCTGGTTGGCGATTCGTCTGGTCTGGGGCTTCGTCGGTACGCCGGCGGCGCGCTGGGCCGATTTCTGGCCGACCCCGGCACGCCTCGGTGCGCACCTGCGTGCGTTGATTGGCGGGCAGCCGTATCACCGGCTGGGCCACTCGCCGCTGGGCGCGCTGGTGATGATCCTGATGATGACGCTGATGCTCGGTCTGGGCGTGACCGGCTTTCTGATGGAGGAGGTCGACTACTTCTGGGGTGCGGATCTGCCGCAGGAGATTCATGAATTCTGTGCCAACGCGCTGATGGCGCTGGTCGGCCTGCATATCGTCGCCGCCTTGTTCGAGAGCTACCGGCTGCGTGAGAACCTGCCGCTGTCGATGGTCACCGGCAAGCGGCGCAAGCTGCCGGAACACTGATACTACAGTCGCGGCTAAAGCCCCTCCCATTGAGGGAGGCGCTTCAGCGGCGACGGCCTTGCTCAGGCCAGGCGAGCGTCCAGACTGTTCTGCGCCAGGCGCCTGGCCTGTGCTTCGGTCATACCCAGGTGCTCATGCAGGGCGGCGAAGTTCTCGCCGACGTAGCCGCCGAAGTAGGCCGGATCGTCCGAATTCACCGTCACCTTTACGCCGCGCTCGAGCATGTCGAGGATGTTGTGCTGGCCCATATGCTCAAACACGCACAGCTTGATGTTGGACAGCGGGCAGACGGTCAGCGGAATCTGCTCGTCGATGATGCGCTGCATCAGGCGCTCGTCTTCGATGGCACGTACGCCATGGTCGATGCGCTTGACCTTCAGCAGGTCCAGCGCTTCCCAGATGTACTCGGGCGGGCCTTCCTCGCCGGCATGCGCCACCGCGTGCAGGCCTTCGCTGCGCGCCTTGGCGAACACCCGCTCGAACAGGCGCGGCGGGAAGCCCTTCTCGGAACTGTCGAGGCCGACGCCGATGAAGGCATCGCGGAACGGCATGGCCTGTTCCAGGGTCTTGAACGCCTCTTCCTCGGGCAGGTGACGCAGGAAGCTGAGGATCAGCCCATGGCTGATGCCCAGTTGCTGCTCGCCATCGCGCAGCGCCTGCTGGATGCCGCGCAGCACCACCTCGAATGGAATGCCTCGGTCGGTGTGGGTTTGCGGGTCGAAGAAGGGTTCGACGTGGATGACGTTCTGCGCCTTACAGCGTTGCAGGTAGGCCCAGGTCAGGTCATAGAAATCCTGCTCGGTGCGCAGCACGTTGGCGCCGGCGTAATACAGGTCGAGAAATTCCTGCAGGTTGTTGAAGGCGTAGGCTGCGCGCAGGGTCTCGACATCGGCCCAGGGCAGAGCGATCTGGTTGCGTTCGGCGAGGGCGAACAGCAGTTCAGGCTCCAGCGAGCCCTCCAGGTGCAGGTGCAGTTCGGCCTTGGGCAGGGCGTTGAGCCATTCGGGCATGGTCGGTTCTCGTTATCAGGCTTGGTTAGTCGCAAAGTTTAACCGTTGAGACAGGATTGTGCTGCGCCGCCTGGCCCGTTGCGTAGGGTGGACATCGCTTTTCATGTCCACCGATGTGCAGGCTCCGATGTTGAAACGGTGGATGAAAAAAGCGTCATCCACCCTACGTGGCTGTTCTACCGCTCGTGGCGTGGGAGTCATCATCATGCCGGTTGTGTCTTGACTCTCCTGTAGGAGCGGATTCATCCGCGAATTTCGCGACTGAAGTCGCTCCTACAGTTTGGTGGCGACGGCGGCCTCAGCCCTGTGCTTCCTCACGCCGATAGGCATAGGTATCGGCGAAGCGCGACAGCAGGTACTCGGCACTGGTCACCGGCTGGTACTTGGCCGTGTTTTCCGCGCTGGAACAGTTCGGTAGGCAGTCGATCAGGGTGTCCGGGTGCGGCTCGGCGAAGAACGGCATGGAGTAGCGATCCACCCCCAGCGGGCTGATCACCCGATGTGGCGTCGATGTGTAACGGTCGTTGCTCCAGCGCGCCATCATGTCGCCGATGTTAACCACGAAACTGCCGGCAATGGGCGGCGCGTCGATCCACTCGCCGTTACGCGCACGAACCTGCAGGCCACCGGCTTCATCCTGATAGAGCAGGGTGACGCAGCCGTAGTCGGTGTGTGCGCCGGCGCCCTGTTGCTCGGCGCTGCTGGCAGTGTGGCGTGGCGGATAGTGGATCATGCGCAGCACGCTGATCGGCTCATGAAAGCGCGCGTCGAAGAAATCGTGCTCGATATCCAGCGCCATGGCCATGGCGCGTAGCAGGGTCTTGGCCAGGTCCTGCATGTCGGCGTAATGCTGTTCCATCAGCTCGGCCCAGCCGGGCATGTTCGGGTGGCGATTCGGTCCACGCAGCGGTTTGCCGGCCAGCACCTCGGGGTGATCGGCCTGCATGTGGAAACCCATGTCGAAGGTTTCCTTGAGGTCGCTCGGCTTGCTCGGGTCCAGCTGCTCGGTGGCAATCGCCCCATAGCCGCGATGGTGAGTGGTCCGGGTGATATCGATCTTGAGTTTCTCCTCGGCCGGCAGGGCGAAGAAGGTCTTCGCCGCACTGAGCAGGGCGTCGATCCGCTCGTCGCTGATGGGGTGGCCGACGATATATAAGAAGCCCCATTCGCGGCAGGCGCGGTCGATCTGCTCGGCCACGGCGGGCCAGGCGGAAACGTCGTCGGTGTAGAGAGGGGCGATGTCGATGATGGGTAATGCGTTCATGTTGAGCCTCGGGTGGGCGGTGCTGCGAGTCTTCTCGTACCCAGGGCAGCGGAAAGAGACCTCGGATGAGATCCCCTTGATGCGGTTCTGCTTTTGCAGGGACGGCATCGGTGGTTGCTCGGTGGCGGGTTGCACCCGCCCTACATGCACCGTCGCACTGTAGGGCGGGTGCAACCCGCCAATCGTTTACTTCGGCATTTCAGCCTTCACGTTTTCCACGTAGTAGTTCATCGAGGCCAGCTCGGCGTTGGTCGCTGCGACGCCAGCCGGGATCTTCTCGACGCCACTCTGATCCTTGATCGGGCCGGTGAAGGGGTGGAACTTGCCACTGCGAATATCGGCGATGATCTGCTCGGCTTCGCTCTTCACGTCAGCCGGCACCAGATCGCTGATCGGCAGTGAGAGGGTGTCCTCGGCCAGTCCGCCCCAGAAATCTTCGGATTTCCAGGTGCCGTCGATCACCGCCTGGGTGGACTTGATGTAGTGCGGGCCCCAGTCGTTGACGATGGAGGTGAGCACAGCCTTGGGCCCGAAGTGGGCCATGTCCGAGGCGTAGCCGACGGCGTAGATGCCACGGCGCTCGGCGGTCTGGATCGGGGCCGGGCTGTCGGTGTGCTGGAACATCACGTCCACGCCCTGGTCGATCAGCGCGTTGGCAGCGTCGGACTCCTTGCCCGGATCGAACCAGGTGTTGACCCACACCACCTTGATCTCGGTGCCCGGGTTGTACTTGTCCAGCGCCAGCTGGATGGCGTTGATGTCGCGGATCACCTCGGGGATCGGGAAGGACGCGATGTAGCCGACTTTCTTGGTCTTGGTCATCTTCGCCGCGAGGAAGCCGCCAACGTAGCGACCCTCATAGGAGCGCGACAGGTAGGTGCCGACGTTCTTGTCCTGCTTGTAGCCGGTGGCGTGCTCGAAGGTCACCTTGGGGAATTGCTTGGCCACCTTGATCGTCGGGTTCATGTAGCCGAAGGAGGTGGTGAAGATCAGGTCGAAACCGCCCTTGGCCATGTTGCGGATCACCCGCTCGGCGTCGGCACCTTCCGGCACGTTCTCGACGAAGCTGGTGGTGACCTTGTCGCCCATTTCCTTGATCAGCATCTGCCGGCCTTGTTCGTGCTGGTAAGTCCAGCCGTGGTCGCCGATAGGACCGATGTAGACGAAGCCGACCTTTAGCGGATCGGCGGCGGAGGCGCTGAGCATGGCGCCAAAGCCCAGGGCGGCGACGAGGGTGCGCAGCAGCGGTTTTTTGCTCTTCTTGTGCATGGTGGATGCAGCTCCAGTCTTGGTGTTGGGATGGCCGTTGGTTGGCTGATCCCATGACTGCAAAAAGCTGACCAACAGGACAGATAGGCGAAGCAACGGCGTTCTGCCTATTGGTCTGGCTTCATGCTGGAGCTGGATTGGTGCGCGGTGTTGTGATGTGCCGTGTTGTGGTGCGTAGGTGCTCGTCAATGGCGGTCGCGGCTAGCTGATGTCAGCCCGCGATCAGCTCACGCGCCGCCTGGCGGTGATCGGCGATTAGCTGCGCCACATCGAGCCCCTCGATCTGCCCGTCGATCACGCGCCATTGCCCGCCGATCATCATTCGGTCGGCGCGGTCGGCGCCGCATAGCAGCAGCGCTGCGAGCGGATCGTGGCTGCCGGAGAAACGCAGCTCATCGAGCTTGAACAGTGCCAGGTCGGCCTGCTTGCCGACGGCCAGCTCGCCGATATCGCTACGCCCCAAGAGGCGTGCCGAACCACGCGTGGCCCAGCCCAGCACACGTTGCGGGGTGATGGCTTCGGCGCCATAGCGCAGGCGCTGGATATACAGCGCCTGGCGCGCTTCCAGGATCAGGTTCGAGGCATCGTTGGAGGCCGAGCCGTCGACACCCAGGCCCAGCGGCGCGCCGGCGGCCTCCAACTCGACGCTCGGGCAGATGCCCGAAGCCAGGCGCATGTTGGAGCTGGGGCAATGGCAGATACCGGTGCCGGCAGCGCCCAGGCGGGCGATCTCGTCGGGGTTGAAATGTATGCCATGGGCCAGCCAGGTGCGCGGGCCAAGCCAGCCGACGCTGTCCAGGTAATCCACGGTGCGCAGGCCGAATTGGCGCAGGCAGAAGTCCTCTTCATCGAGGGTTTCCGCCAGATGGGTGTGCAGGCGCACGTCCAGCTCCTCGGCCAGTTCGGCGCTCTGGCGCATGATTTCCTGAGTCACCGAGAAGGGCGAGCAGGGTGCCAGGGCGATCTGGATCTGCGCCCCGTCGCCGCGCTCGTGGTACTGGCCGATCAGGCGCTGGCTGTCCGCCAGGATCACCTCACCCTGCTGCACAGTTTGCTGCGGCGGCAGGCCGCCGTCGGCTTCGCCCAGGCTCATCGAACCGCGGGTGAGCATGGCGCGCATGCCCAGTTCGCGTACCGCTTCGACCTGCACGTCGATGGCATGCTCCAGGCCGCCAGGGAACAGGTAATGGTGATCGGCAGCGGTGCTGCAGCCGGACAGCAGCAGTTCGGCCAGCGCCACCTTGCTGGCCAGGGCCAGTTTCTCCGGTGTGAGGCGTGCCCAGACCGGGTAGAGCGTCTTTAGCCAGGGGAATAGCGGCTGATTGACCACCGGCGCCCAGGCGCGGGTGAGGGTCTGGTAGAAGTGATGGTGAGTGTTGATCAGGCCCGGCAGCACGACGTGCTCGCGGGCATCGAAGGTTTGCTCGCAGGGTGTTGAAGGCTGCTGGCCTTTGCTGAGCACCTCACTGATACGGCCATCCGCGATCACCAGGCCGCCGGAAGCGTCCAGGTCATTGGCGGTGAAGATGGCAAGGGGGTTCTTGATCCAGATACGGGTAGCTGCCATGAGCAGGCTCCTCTGAGGTTGATGTCAGGTAAGCCAGCTCAGTGTTGACCCTGTCTGCTGATCCAGGTGCGTCGGGAATGACGTGCGCGGAAGATAGCTGACTCTGGAGTCAGGGGCAACAAACCTGTCGCGGCTGAAGCCGCTCCTACAAGAACAACGCGCACGTTGTAGGAGCGGCTTCAGCCGCGATCAACTGCTATACAGAACCCATCACGATCAGGAGGCAAAGGAATGCTTCGACCAGACAAACCGCATGCGAGCCGCTTACGCCGTGGACGTTATTCCGAAACGGGTCGCGTCTACCTGCTGACGGCCGTACTGCAAGGCCGCGAAACCCTGTTCAACGATTTCACGCTCGGACGGCTATTGGTCGCCGAACTGCGCGACGCTCATGAGAATAGACTGGCGCACTCACTGGCGTGGGTGGTGATGCCTGATCATCTGCATTGGCTGGTGCAATTGGAGAGCACGACACTGAATGAACTTATGCGCCGGATAAAAGGCCGTAGCTCACGGCGGATCAACCAGCGTTTGTCGCGAACGGGCCCGTTATGGCAGCACGGCTTCCATGATTGGGCTTTGCGCCAGGAGGAGGATTTACGAGCTGTCGCGCGTTACGTGATTGCCAATCCTGTGCGTGCAGGCCTGGTGAAGCGGGTGGCGGATTACCCGTTGTGGGATGCAGTCTGGCTCTAGAACGGATCGCGGCTGAAGCCGCTCCGGGATATGCGTCGCCTGTTGTAGGAGCGGCTTCAGCCGCGATTCATAGGTGCATCAATGCCCCGGCTGCCAAGGCTGGCCCAGCGACACCGGCGCATACAGCCGGGTTTTGATCGCATCGCGCGAGAGCAGCACCAGCACGACGATGGTGGCGACGTAAGGCAGCATGGCCAGCAGGTTCGAGGGGACCGACAGGCCGATGCCCTGCGCCACCAGGTGGAGGATGCTGGCCAGGCCGAACAGGTAGGCGCCGAGCAGCACGCGCAGCACCCGCCAGCTGGCGAATACCACCAGCGCCAGGGCGATCCAGCCGCGCCCGGCGGTCATGTTCTCCGCCCACATCGGCGTATAGGCCAGCGACAGGTAACCGCCCGCCAAACCTGCCATGGCGCCGCCGAAGAGCACCGCCAGGGTACGCACGCGCAGCACCGGCAGGCCCATGGCACTGGCAGCGTCCGGGTTCTCGCCGACGGCCTGGATGATCAAGCCGATGCGGCTCTTCAACAGCACCCAGGCCACCAGTGCGAACAGGGCGAAGGACAGGTAGATCAGCACATCCTGGGCGAACAGCATGCGCCCGATCAGTGGGATGTCGGACAGCAGCGGGATGACGATGGGCTCGAAGCCGGTCAGCGGCTTGCCGACCCAGGCGGCGCCGACGAAGGTGGACAGGCCGACGCCGAAGATGGTCAGGGCCAGGCCGGTGGCCACCTGGTTGGCGTTGAAGCCCAGCGCCACGGCGGCGAACAGCATCGACAGCAGCATGCCGGCGGCAATCGCCAGCAGCACGCCCAGCCACAGGCTGCCGGTGCTGAAGGCGACGATGAAGCCGATCACCGCGCCGAACAGCATCATGCCTTCCTGGCCGAGGTTGAGCACGCCGCTCTTCTCACACACCAGCTCGCCCAGGGCCACCAGCAGCAGCGGCGTGCCGGTGCGGACCATGGCGTAGAAAATATTGGTCAACAGATCGAGATCCATGAGCGTCAAGCCTCAGGCTGCAAGCGGCAAGTAAAGAAAAAATGGAAACAAGTCATGCGGCAGACTCCTGCTTGCGGCCTGTGGCCTGCAGCTTGAAGCCCCACGCGAAGCGTGGCCGATAGAGGATCAGCACGTCACAGGCCAGCAGGTAGAACAGCATCATCCCCTGGAACAGCTGGGTGATTGCCTGCGGTAGATTGAGGTTCATCTGCGCGTTCTCGCCGCCCAGGTAGAGCAGCGCCATCAGCAGGCTGGCGGCGACGATGCCGAGCGGATTGAGACGGCCGAGAAAGGCCACGGTGATCGCCGCATAGCCGTAGCCGGGCGAGACCTGCGGCACCAGTTGGCCGATCGGCCCGGCCACTTCGCCCACACCTGCCATGCCGGCCAGGGCGCCGCTGACCAGCAGGGCGAACCACACCAGGCGCTTTTCGCGAAAGCCGACGAAACCGGCAGCGCGGCTGTCCAGGCCGAGCACCTTGATCTGGAAGCCGAGAAAGCTCTTGTGCAGCAGCACCCATACCGCCACCAGGGCCAGCAGAGCCAGGTACAGGCCGCCATGCAGGCGCCCGTCCTCGCTGACCAGCGGCAGGCGGCTGGCATCACCGAACATGGCCGACTCGGGGAAGTTGAAACCGGCCGGATCCTTCAGCGGGCCATGCACGAAGAACAGCAGCAGGTTCAGCGCGATGTAGTTGAGCATGATGCTGGTGAGAATTTCGTTGGCGTTGAACTGCGTGCGCAGCCAGGCGGTAAGCCCGGCCCAGGCCGCACCGGCAGCGGTGCCGGCCAGCGCCACCCAGGCCAGCGCCCAGCGGCTTTCCCAGTCGATCAGTTGCAGGGCCATGGCACTGCCGGCCAGGGCGCCGATCAGCAACTGGCCTTCGGCGCCGATGTTCCAGATACGCGCCTGGTAGGCCACCGCCAGGCCCAGGGCGCAAAGCAGGATCGGCAGCGCCTTGACCAGCAGTTCGGATACGCCATACCAGTCGCTGACCGGGGCGATCAGTAGGGTGTGCAGGGTTTCCAGCGGGTCATGGCCGAGCAGGGTGAACAGCAGCATGCCGCTGAGCAGCGTCAGTACGGCGGCCAGCAGCGGCGACAGCCAGAGCATGGGGCGCGACTCCTGGCCGCGCGGTTCCAGGGATAACAGCATGACGGGCTCCGTCAGCAGGCCGCAGCAGCGGCGGGTTGATCGAATTCACCGGCCATCCAGCGGCCGACTTCCACGGTGGACACTTGCGCCGTCTCGGCCAGCGGCGATAGCCGCCCGCTGCACAGCGCGCCGATGCGGTCGCTGATCTGGAACAGCTCGTCGAGGTCTTCGGAGATCACCAGAATCGCCGCGCCGGCATCGCGCAGGGCGATCAACGCGCGGTGGATGGCAGCAGCGGCGCCGACGTCCACGCCCCAGGTCGGATGCGCGGCCACCAGCAGTTTCGGGTTCTGCAGAATCTCGCGGCCGAGGATGAATTTCTGCAGATTGCCGCCAGACAGGCTGCGTGCGGCGGTGTCGGCATCTGGCGTTTTCACCGCGAAACGGCGGATGATCTCGTCCGCCAGCGCGCGTACCTTGCCGCGCTGTACCAGCCCACCCTTGACCAGGCCCTGACCGAAGGCAGTGAGCAGAGCGTTGTCCACCAGGCTCATCTCCGGCACCGCACCATGGCCGAGGCGCTCGGCGGGGACGAAGGCCAGGCCCAGCCCGCGCCGTGCATCCGGATGCAGATTGGCTACCGGTTTGGCATCCAGGCTGACTCGCTCGCGTTCGCCACGGGGCAGGCGGGTTTCGCCGCTGAGCAGGGCGAGCAGCTCGTCCTGGCCATTGCCGGCCACGCCTGCGATACCGACGATCTCGCCACTGCGTACTTCCAGACGAATACGCTCCAGCGAGCAGCCGAAGGGATCGGGGTTGTGCCAGCTGAGGTCATCGACGCGCAGCCGTGGCAGGCCGCCGCTGACTTTCGGGTAACTGCTTTCCAGCCCCTCGGCGTCGCCGACCATCAGCCGCGCCAACTCCAGATCCGAGCACTCGGCCGGTACGCAATGGCCGGACACCCGCCCACCGCGCAGTACCGTGGCGCTCTGGCACAGCGCGCGCACTTCGCCGAGCTTGTGGCTGATAAAGAGGATGCTGCAGCCTTCTTCGGCCAGGCGGCGCAGGGTGACGAACAGTTCGTCGGCCTCCTGCGGGGTAAGCACCGAGGTCGGTTCGTCGAGGATCAGCAGCTTGATGTCCTGCATCAGGCAGCGGACGATCTCCACCCGCTGGCGTTCGCCGATGGACAGGCTGTGCACCAGGCGCGTCGGCTCCAGGGCCATGCCGTAGCGCTGCGATACCTCGCGGATCTTCGGCTCAAGCTGCTTCGGCGTACCGGCCTCGGCGCCCATGGCCAGGGCGATGTTCTCGGCGACGGTCAGGGTTTCGAACAGCGAGAAATGCTGGAACACCATGCCGATGCCCAGGCCGCGCGCCATGGCCGGGTCGCGCATCGTCAGCCGCTCGCCCTGCCAGCGAATCTCGCCGCTGCTGGGCTGAGTAACGCCATAGATGATCTTCATCAGCGTGCTCTTGCCGGCGCCGTTCTCGCCGAGCAGTGCGCGAATCTCGCCGGGGCTGATGGTCAGGTCGATACGGTCATTGGCCAGGCAGCCGGGGTACTGCTTACTGATGGCGGTCAGCTGCAGGCGTGGGGAGTCGGGTGAGGCGGACATGGAAAACGCTCATGGAGAGAACTGAGCGGGGCTAAAGCAAAAACTTGGCCAGGAGGTCAGAAAAACCACTATCTGGACTCTCGCCTTTGATCGAGCACATTTCACTGCCCGACATTGGTGCGCGCTTCTCCATTTGGCAACCGTCGGCGCACCGTATTCGCACGTTCGCAGCTGAAGCCCCTCCCACAAGGGTTGCATCCATCTGTAGGAGGGGCCTCAGCCGCGACCCGTAGCCCGGATGCAATCCGGGGAGTACTCGACGCCACTGTCAGCGGCCAGCAGAAAAGCAAGTAGCCTGGGCTCAGCGCAGCGATACCGGGGCGGCTGTTGATGGTGGTTTTCGCTGTGCTCAACCCATCCAACAACATCAAATTTCAGAGAAATACACCGACCAGAACGAGTAGCCATAGCAGTGCGCCAGGGATGATGAACAGCAGGTTCAGGCCGCTGATTCGCGCGTTGCTTTGCCCTGATTCATCGCCGCTCGCCTGGTTGGCTTGCTGTTGAATTTGCGCGAGAGGAAAGGCTGGAATCATCACGCAACCGATCAACAGCAGCAGGTCAAGAACTTGGTTTTGGGCCTCCATGCGTGCCAGGCTATTACTGGCAATGGTCAGGCCGACATAGAGCCAGGCGGTGCTTGAGTAGTCCCAGGCCATCTGACCCAGGCGCTGCTTATGTTCGCTGATCAGTCTGCATAACGAATGGGTGAAAAATATCTGAAAGACCGAGCGCGCCGCCGGCCATATCTTCTTCGGCAGCATCGCGGCGCGCTGGCTGTCCCACTGCTTGTAGAACCAATAGATGGAATACAGGCTGAAGGTTACGAAGTACAGCAGGTAGAGCTTGTTAGGTGAGGTGACGAAGAATGCGTTACGGGGAGAGGAATGTTCGTCCAGCAGTTCGGCTTTAGGGGGTTGATAAAGGTTATCCATTTGCCTAGGTCCATGTAGCGTTTTCATAAGCTCGCATCCGGCGAGTGTCCATAGCTCGGTGGATTATATGGGTGTCAGGACATATGTGGCGTGCGTCATGGCGCGAAAAGGCTCGCTCGCACTCTTAGGCGAATCGCCCCCGCGCCGGAACGTGGGAGCAATTGTGCTTGGCCAGCAGGGGGCGATCTCCAGTCTTTATGCCTACCAGGGCAGCGGATTGCCCTGGTAGTCGAGATAGCGCAGCCCGGCTTGGCCGACGGCGGCGCTGACCTGTTGGACCATGCCCTTGCAACTGCTGTCGATATCCAGCGGTGCGTCGGCGCCGCCCATGTCGGTGCGCACCCAGCCCGGGTGCATCAGCAGTACACCGAGGCGCGGATTGTCTTGCGTGCGTACGAAGCATTGCACGAGGTGGTTGAGCGCGGCCTTGCTGGCGCCATACAGCGGCATGCCCAGGCCGGCGCCGGCCTCGAT
The DNA here is from genome assembly GCA_023431055.1 of Pseudomonadota bacterium. GTDB lineage: Bacteria > Pseudomonadota > Gammaproteobacteria > Pseudomonadales > Pseudomonadaceae > Aquipseudomonas. Next base: position 3,205 of record JAEYXX010000148.1, on the reverse strand, counting down.
GCTGCCGAGGATCGAGCTCATGAACACGATCAGCCCATGCTCGGCCGCCAGGTTCGGCAGCAGGCGCTCGGCCACGCGCAGCGGGGCGACTGCGTTGGTCAGGAACAGCTGGCCCATTTCCTCGGCGCTGGCCTGTGCGGTGCTGTGGTGTGAAGGCCCGGCCACGCCGGCGTTGACGAAGATGACATCGAACTGCTGGCCGCTCAGGCGCCCGGCCAATTGTTCCAGGCTGGCCGGGTCGGTCATTTCCAGCTGCTCGACGCGTACGCCAAGCCCTTGCAGAGGGGCTTCCTGTGCGGCGCTACGCACTGTGGCGGTAACGGCCCAGCCCTGGGAGGCGAACTCACTGGCCAAACCCAGGCCGAGGCCGCGTGAGGCACCGATGATCAGAATGGATCGGGAGGCAGTCATGTCAGGCTCCATGGCGGATGAGAAAGAGGATCAGCATAGCGAATGTCGATCCGATAAGCCCGGCACGGCTGTAGGAGCCCCGCCTCGGGGCGAAGCTTTTCGAGTGCGTCCAGCCACGATTCGCGGCGGGGCGCCGCTCCTACATCTTTGCTGCCGTGTTATTCCGTCAGCCAGGCGCCCTGTGTGCGGCCATGGCCAGTTTCGCGGTCGTAGTTTCGCTCGCGTTCCACATGCTGCTGCAGCACGGCGTTGGCGCGCCGGTTGGCCTGCTGTTGCAGCTCGGCGCAACTGGGGTATTCCGGTGTCGTCAGCAGCGCCGCGTCGATCTCTGCGGCGGCTGCCTGGCCGATGCGGTAGTGGCCCAACTCATGTTCACGCAGCGCACTGAGGTATTGCTGGAAACGCTGGCGCTGTTGTGTGTCGCCACCGCCCAGGCGCGGCAGGGTGATGGTGGCGTGCAGCTGGGTGCGGGTGAGGTCGATCTGGCAGCGACCGTCACGTTGTTCGCGCCACCAGAAATTCCATTGCACCTGCCAGCGCGTGTAGGCGTGAAAGATCTGCCCGTTCTGGCGAATCGGCGAGGTCTGGTCGATGGCGCGGCTGAGAGACTCGCCAGGAGCCACCTGCAGATCGTAGTACTGCTCCTGCAGCCGTTCCTGCACTTCGGCCTGGGCGGGCATGGCCAACCAGAAAAGCAGCGAGGCAATCATTGCGTGTCTCATGGTGCGCTCAGGCTCTCCCGGCCACGGCTGATATCACCCAACAGACGCTCCAGCTTTTCACGCTCTGCCGGTGCCACGGCCAGGTGCAGGCGCGCGCCGCTGGCGTCGTAATCCTCGTTCTCGATCAGGCTGTCGAACTCGTTCAGACGCGCCTTGAACAGGGGCAGTTCGGCGAACTGCAAATGACAGGTGAAGGATTGGCGCAGCACCAGTTCGCGGCGCTCGCCGGCCTGCAGGCATTTCGCCGCGCTGCCGCCGTAGGCGCGGGCGAGGCCGCCGGTGCCGAGCTGGATGCCGCCGTACCAGCGGATCACCAGCACCACCACCTGGTCACAGTCCTGCCCCTCGATGGCGGCGAGGATCGGCCTGCCGGCGGTGCCGCCCGGTTCACCGTCGTCATTGAAGCGGTACTGGTTGCCGACTTTCCACGCCCAGCAGTTGTGCGAGGCGGCCAGGTCACTGTGGCTGTCGATGAAGGCCTGTGCCTCCGCCGCGCTGGCAACCGGCGCGGCGAGGGCGAGAAAGCGGCTCTTGCGAATCTCCTCGCGATATTCGCAAGGACCGAGCAGGGTGAAGGCCATCAGGTTTTGGCGGCGGGCTTCAGGCCGCAGCCTTTGAGGATGATCTGTACCAACTGGTCGGCAGCTTCCTCGAAGTCCTGCTTGGTCAGGCGCGAGCACTGCTTCACCCGGCAGATCTGCGAGGCGAAGTCGGCGTAGTGCTGGGTGCTGCTCCATAGCAGGAAGATCAGGTGGATCGGGTCGACCGGGTCCATCTTGCCGGCGGCGATCCAGCCTTCGAACACCGCTGCACGGCCACGGAACCAGTCCAGATAGTTCTGGTTGAAGTATTGCGACAGGCAGTCGCCGCCGCTGATCACTTCCATGGCGAAGATGCGCGAGGCCTTCGGCTGGCGCCGGGAGAATTCCATCTTGGCGCGGATGTAGCGCTCCAGCGCTTCGGCCGGATCGTCCTCGACGCTGAGGTTGTTGAAGGTGCTGTCCCACAGCTCGAGGATGTTGCTCAGCACGGCCAGGTACAGCCCCAGCTTGTTGTTGAAGTAGTAATGCAGGTTGGCCTTGGGCAGGCCGACGTTCTGCGCGATGGTGTTCATGCTGGTGCCCTTGAAGCCGTGCCGGGCGAATTCTTCCTCGGCAGCCTTGATGATGGCTTCTTCGTTCTTCTGGCGAATACGCCCGGCGGGTTTTTCGGTGGTGCTGTGGGCGGGAACTTCGAAGGTCATGGGGTGATTCCGGACTGATCAGGGAGCCGAGCGATTGCACAGATACCCCAGCGCCGCCTGGGTGACAAGTGCGCTGCGAGGAAAATCGCCGTGATAGCACAAATGCACCAGAGCTGTGCATGCTCAAGCCGTTTTTCGGTACTTTCGTTCTATATGTTCAGGCTTCGGCCAGGGCTTCGAGAAAGCTCTCCAGCACCAGGTGTGCGCGACGCCCCTTGCGCGTGACCGCAGCCAGGTTGATGTCGTAGAAGCGGCTGTTGGCCTTGAGCGCGCGCAGGCGGCCCTGCTGCACCCAGGCCTGGGCGTAGTGGTCGGGCAGATAACCGATATAGCGCCCGGTGAGGATGAGGAAGGCCATGCCCTCGCGGTCCGATGCGCTGGCCGTGCAGTTCAGCGCCTGGTAATGGCTCTGTACCTCTGGCGGCAGGCGGAAGGTCGGGGCGATGGCTTCCTGGGCGTTGAGTCTTTCGTCTTCCAGCTGTTGGTCATCGACATAGAACAGCGGATGGCCGACCGCGCAGTAAAGCAGCGAGCGTTCATCGTACAGCGCCTGGTATTCGAGGCCGGAGAGGGCGCCGACCTGCGGCACCACGCCGATATGCAGGCGGCCGTCGAGCACGCCCTGTTCCACCTCCGACGGTGGCGTCATGCGGATGTTGATACGCACGTCCGGCCCCTGCACCTTGAGCCGGGCCAGGGCATTGGTGATGCGCATGTGCGGGATGGTCACCAGGTTGTCGGTCAGGCCGATGTTCAGTTCGCCGCGCAGGTGCTGGTGCAGGCCGTTGACCTCGGTGCGAAAGCTCTCCAGCGCCGCCAGCAGTTGCAG
>JAEYXX010000030.1 GCA_023431055.1 Pseudomonadota bacterium | reverse complement strand
CCGAGGCGCGCGGCGTGGAAGCCGGCACTCTTTGCCTGATCGACTTCAGTATCGCTCAAACCACCCTCCGGGCCGATCAAAAAAGCCAGGGAGCGTGGTGGGGCATGGCCGATCCAGGGCTCGGCGACCGGGTGCAGTACCAGCTTCAGATCGGCTTCGATCTGCTGCAGCCAGGCGTCCAGTTCCAGCGGCGCATGGATCAGCGGCAGCACCGAGCGACCGCACTGCTCGCAGGCGCTGATCGCCACCTGGCGCCAGTGCGCCATGCGCTTGTCGGCGCGCTCGTCTTTCAGGCGCACCTCGCAGCGTGTCGAGACGATCGGAGTGATTTCGCTGGCGCCGAGCTCGGTGGCCTTCTGGATCGCCCAGTCCATGCGCTCGCCGCGCGACAGGCCCTGACCCAGATGAATGCGCAGCGGCGACTCGGCCAGGCCGGCGATAGATTCGCGCAGCTCGACGCGCACGCTCTTCTTGCCCACCTCGATCAGCTCGCCGAGGTACTCCTGGCCGCTGCCGTCGAACAGCTGCACGGCATCGCCCACCGCGTGGCGCAGCACACGACCGATGTAGTGGGCCTGGGCCTCGGGCAGTTCGTGCTGACCAAGGGAAAGTGGAGCGTCGATGAAGAAACGGGATAGGCGCATAGGGGCTTCAGGCTACAGGCGGCAGGCTTTAGGCGCGCAGTCTACCGCCTGCTGCGTGCGGCCTGAAGCCTGTGGCCGCTTCAGCCCGGATCGCGATGGTCGGGATAACGAATGTCCACCGCCACGCTGACCGACTCTCGGGTGGCGATATCGATGCCTTCGCTGGCCACCTCGGCGAGAAAATCGATCTCCTCAGGGGTGATCACGTAAGGCGGCAGGAAGTACACCACGCTGCCCAGCGGTCGCAGCAGCGCACCGCGCTTTAGTGCGTGCTGATACACCGCCAGGCCGCGCCGCTCCTGCCAGGGGTAGGCGGCTTTGCTGGCCTTGTCCTGCACCATCTCGACCGCCAGGGCCATGCCGGTCTGGCGCACTTCGGCCACGTGCGGGTGATCGGCCAGGTGCGCAGTGGCGCTGGCCATACGTGCCGCCAGGGCCTTGTTGCGTTCGATCACATCGTCATCGCGGAAGATGTCCAGCGTCGCCAGGGCAGCGGCACAGGCCAGCGGATTGCCGGTGTAGGTGTGCGAGTGGAGGAAGGCGCGCAGGGTGGCGTAGTCGTCGTAGAAGGCGCCATAGACGTCATCGGTGGTCAGCACCGCTGCCATCGGCAGGTAGCCGCCGGTCAGTGCCTTGGACAACACGAGGAAGTCCGGGGTGATACCAGCCTGCTCGCAGGCGAACAGGGTGCCGGTACGGCCGAAGCCCACGGCGATCTCGTCATGGATCAGGTGCACGCCATAGCGGTCGCAGGCCTCGCGCAGCAGCTTGAGGTAGATCGGGTGGTACATGCGCATACCGCCGGCGCCCTGGATCAGCGGCTCGACGATCACTGCGGCCACTTCATGGTTGTGCTCGGCCAGCGTCTGCTCCATATGGGCGAACATGGCGCGCGAATGCTCCTCCCAGCTCACGCCCTCGGGACGCAGGTAGCAGTCCGGGCTAGACACCTTGAGGGTGTCGAGCAGCAGCGCCTTGTAGGTATCGGTGAACAGCGACACGTCGCCCACCGACATCGCCGCCACGGTTTCGCCGTGATAGCTGTTGGTGAGGGTTACGAAGCGCTTCTTGCCGGCCTGGCCGTTGTTGAGCCAGTAGTGAAAGCTCATCTTCAGCGCCACCTCGATGCCCGAGGAGCCGTTGTCGGCGTAGAACACCTTGTTCAGCCCGGGCGGAGTGATCTGCACCAGACGCTCGGACAGTTCGATGACCGGCTGATGGGTGAAACCGGCGAGCATGACGTGCTCGAGGCTTTCCAGCTGTTCGCGGATGCGCGCGTTGATGCGCGGGTTGGCGTGGCCGAGGACATTCACCCACCAGGAGCTGACCGCGTCCAGGTAGCGCTTGCCGTCGAAGTCTTCCAGCCACACGCCGGAGGCCTTGCGGATCGCCACCAGCGGCAGGCGCTCGTGATCCTTCATCTGGGTGCAGGGGTGCCACAACACGTCGAGATCGCGTTGCATCCAGTGATCGTTTAGGCTCATGAGCTATCTCCCAGTATTCGGCGGCACAGCCTACCAGAAGCAGCAGCACAGGCGTGGCAGCTGCCGTCGGTCAGGCCTTATGTGCCGCCGATGCCGCTGGCGACGAACTTTGCGCGGGGCGTTGGTACTAAGCGGGTCTGCACCGGCGAATGGTCGAAACGAGATATCGCATTTCTCGATGTTTCATAGCGAAAAATTCCGCTTTAAATCGATATATTTGCCGTTAGTCTTGCTCGGAATCTGGATTAGGAAAGCCCCCCATGCAATGGCGCAACACCTCTGCTCGTTATGGTCTGGTCAGCGTGCTGCTGCACTGGCTGGTCGCGCTGGCCGTATTCGGTCTGTTCGGCCTTGGCTTCTGGATGGTGGGGCTCAGCTATTACGACCCGTGGCGGCAGAGCGCACCGGACCTGCACAAGAGCATTGGCATCCTGCTGTTTGCCGTGATGCTGCTGCGGGTGCTGTGGCGTTTGCTCAATCCGGCGCCGGCTGCGCTGGCCAGCCACGGCCAGTTCACTCGCCTGGCTTCCAAATTGGGGCATGGCCTGCTCTATCTCGGCCTGTTCGGCGTGATGATCTCCGGTTACCTGATCTCTACCGCCGATGGCCGTGGCATCGACGTATTCGGGCTGTTCAGTGTGCCGGCAACCCTGACCGGTATCCCGCAACAGGAAGACATCGCTGGCGCCATCCACGAATACCTGGCCTGGGGCCTGGTGATTTTCGCCGTGCTGCATGGCCTGGCCGCACTCAAACACCATTTCATCGACCGCGATAGCACCCTGCTGCGGATGTTCGGGCGCTGACGCATTTCATAACCGGGCCAAGGCCCATCTAGATCGACAACCTCGCAAGGAGAACACCCATGTTGAAGAACGCCCTCGCTGCACTGGTTCTGGGTTCCGCGCTGATCGGCGGCCAGGCCATGGCGGCCGATTACGCCATCGACAAGCAAGGCCAGCACGCCTTCGTCAACTTCAAGATCAGCCACCTGGGTTACAGCTGGCTGTACGGCACCTTCAAGGACTTCGACGGCACCTTCAGCTTCGATGCCGCCAACCCCGAGGCGAGCAAGGTCAATGTGACCCTGAAGACCGCCAGCGTCGACACCAACCACGCCGAGCGTGACAAGCACATCCGCAGTGCCGACTTCCTCAACGTCAGCAAGCATGACACCGCGACCTTCGAGTCCACTTCGGTCAAGTCCACTGGCGAAGGCACCGCTGACGTCACCGGTAACCTGACTCTCAATGGCGTGACCAAGCCGGTGGTGATCGCGGCCAAGTTCATCGGCGAAGGCAAGGACCCATGGGGCGGCTACCGTGCCGGCTTCGAGGGCACCACCACCCTGAAGCTGAAGGACTTCGACATCACCAAGGACCTCGGCCCGGCTTCGGAAACCGTTGAGCTGATCATCTCGGTCGAAGGCATTCGTCAGTAAAGAAAGCGGCCGCTTGCGGCCCAGCTGATGACCCTCTCCCATTTATGGAAGCGGGGTGCCCGAAGGGCGGGAGAGGGCTGGTTCTCCACTGGCCTCTCCCCTTAAACAAAAACGCCGCCCATCGGGCGGCGTTTTCGTTTGCGCATCAGCTTATTCGTCGCGATTGCGCGTCAGCAGCGCCGGCTTCTCGCCACGCGGACGGGTACTGTTGCTCAGCTCGTCGAGTTGCTCGGCGGTGGGGAAGCGATCCAGGCGCGAGCCCTTGTGCATGATGATCGGCTGTTTCTCGCGCGGGTTGCGTACGGGCGCATCGGAGCGCGGCAGCTCGTCACGGTCGAGCGAGGTGATACGTCCATCGTGGGCGGGACGAGCGCGGCCACGGTTACCACCGTTGCGCCCCTGACCACCTTGGCCGGCCTGGCCGCCACCCTGGCGACGGTTCTTGCCTGCGCCATTGCCGCCGCCGTTGTTGTTGCGCGGCCCTTTGCCGTTCTGCCGTTGCTGACCCTGCGTCGCACCGTTGGCCTGAGCGCCGCCGGAGCGGCGGCCACGACCCTGCTGCTTGTTCTGGTTGGGGCTGACGTAGTCGACACGGTTACCGAAGTTGTCGATCTCGTCGTCGAGGAATTCTTCCGGATCACGATCCGGTGGCAGTGGCGGGATCGCAGCGGCGGCCTGGCTCTGACCGTCGTTGCGCGGTCCCTGACCGCGGCGCTTCTGGCCCTGGGGCTTGGCCTTCTGTTCCTTGCCGCTGTCCTTGCCCTTGTCCCGGCGACCGCCGTTGTTGCGCTCGCCCTTGGGCTTGTCGCCGCCTTCGGCCTTCTGCTTCTTCTGCTGGCCTGCATTGCGCGGCTGGCGCGGTTCGCGCACTTCCGGGCGCTCCGCTTCCACGGCGCTGGCATCGAAGCCCATCAGATCGCCGTCGGGGATCTTCTGCTTGGTCATGCGTTCGATGCTTTTCAGCAGCTTCTCTTCGTCCGGGGCGACCAGCGAGATGGCCTCGCCGCTACGGCCGGCGCGACCGGTACGGCCGATGCGGTGAACGTAGTCTTCCTCGACGTTGGGCAGCTCGAAGTTGACCACGTGCGGCAGCTGGTCGATGTCCAGACCGCGAGCGGCGATATCGGTGGCGACCAGGATGCGCACCTTGTTCGCCTTGAAGTCGGCCAGGGCCTTGGTGCGTGCGTTCTGGCTCTTGTTGCCGTGAATCGCGGCAGCCGGCAGGCCGTGCTTGTCGAGGTACTCGGCCAGACGGTTGGCGCCGTGCTTGGTGCGGGTGAACACCAGCACCTGTTCCCAGGCGCCCTGGGTGATCAGGTGGGCGAGCAGGGCGCGCTTGTGGCTGGCGGCCAGGCGGAACACGCGCTGCTCGATACGCTCGACCGTGGTGTTCGGCGGCGTGACCTCGATGCGCTCGGGGTTGTGCAGCAGCTTGCCGGCCAGGTCGGTGATGTCCTTGGAGAAAGTCGCCGAGAACAGCAGGTTCTGGCGCTGCGCTGGCAGGCGGGCGAGGACCTTCTTCACGTCATGGATGAAGCCCATGTCGAGCATGCGGTCGGCTTCGTCCAGTACCAGGATTTCCACATGGGACAGATCGACGCTGCCTTGGCCGGCCAGGTCGAGCAGACGGCCCGGGCAGGCGACGAGGACGTCGACGCCCTTGGCCAGTGCCTGAACCTGCGGGTTCATGCCGACGCCGCCGAAGATGCAGGCGCTGACGAATTTCAGGTCGCGGGCGTAGATCTTGAAGCTGTCGTGGACCTGGGCGGCCAGTTCGCGGGTGGGGGTTAGCACCAGCACGCGCGGCTGTTTCGGGCCGTGGCGCTGTTCGCGGTCCGGGTGACCAGCAGGGAACAGACGCTCGAGAATCGGCAGGGCGAAGCCTGCGGTCTTACCCGTGCCCGTCTGGGCCGCCACCATGAGATCGCGACCTTGCAACACGGCGGGAATGGCCCGCTGTTGCACCGGAGTGGGCTGGGTGTAGCCGGCGGATTCGATCGCACGGACTAGAGCCTCGGAGAGACCGAGGGAAGCAAAGGACATGGGCAATCCTGTACGTAGTGAGGGCGTGGCCCTATGGGGTGATATTGCCTGGCTTGAATCATGCGTGGGGCGCGTGATCCCGTCCGGTACTGCTGGCTTCTGAGAGCTAGCATCCGGGCGCAAGCCTGGCGGGAAGGCCCGAGTATAACAGAGCTGATGGCCTGCGTAGCTACCAGCCTGTCGGTTGGTTCACGGCCTGAGATTTTCTGGCTTGGCGTAGCGCCGTTGCAGTTCCGCATAGGCAGGCTCGCGTTTGAAGCGGCGCAGCTCGCGGGCGAAGTCGCTGGCCAGGCGCTCGAACGCCGGATCCTTGCGCAATGCCAGATACAGGCGGTCGCGGCCGACGGCCTTGCGGTTGTAGTCGATTTGTTCGAGCAGGCCCAGTTGTGCGCCCAGGTAGAGCCCGGCGCGACGATCGCTGACCACCAGGTCGACCCGGTGACGAATCAGTTTGCCCAGGTTGGCTTCATGGGTCGGCGCCTCCTCGCGGCTGAACAGGGTCGAGGTACGGAAGCTTTCATTGGCGTACCAATACCCGGGCGAGATGCCGATCACCAGATCGCGCAGGTCGTCCAGGCGTTCATAGGGGTAGGGGCGATTGCGTGCGTGGAACAGCACGAACTCGACTTCGCTCAGTGGCTCTTCGACGAAGCGCATGCTCGCTTCACGTTCTGGCAGATGAAAAATGTCCAGAATGCCGTCGGCTAGCCCCTGCTCCAGTGCCAGCAGGCAGCGCTTCCAGGGCAGGAACTGCAGGTCGAACTCGATACCCAGGCGGCGCAGGACCTCGCGGGTGATCTCATAGTCGAGGCCGGCCGCCTGGCCATTTTCTTCATAGACATACGGCGCCCAGGCTTCCGTAACCAGGCGCAACGTTTCTCCGCGCGCGGAGAACGCGATGGAGCCTAGCAGCAAAATGGCGACGAGCTGGCGCTGGATAGATGGCATTGCGCCAGATTAGCGATTTTGCCCGCGCCCCGGAAGCCTGCTTATTGCTCAGTCCACTACCCGGTAGCAAGGCTCGTAGGCGCTGCCGCCTGGCAGCTTCATGCGATGCTGCTCGACGAACGCCTGCAGCAAGCGATCCAGCGGACGCATGATAGTGGTTTCGCCGCGGATCTCGTACGGGCCATGTTCCTCGATCAGGCGGATGCCGTTCTCCTTGACGTTGCCGGCGACGATGCCGGAGAAGGCGCGGCGCAGGTTGGCGGCCAGGTGGTGCAGCGGCTGCTCGCGGGTCAGGTTGAGGCTGGCCATGGCTTCATGGGTCGGTTCGAACGGGTGCTGGAAGCTCTCGTCGATCTTCAGCAGCCAGTTGAAGTGGAAGGCATCGTTGCGCTCGCGGCGGAACTGACGCACGGCCTTGATGCCTACGGCCATTTCGCGGGCTACTTCGGCCGGGTCGTTGACGATCATGCGGTAGCGCTGCTGCGCCACCTCGCCCAGGGTGGCGCCGATGAAATCATGCAACTGCTGCAGGTACGGGCCAGCACTCTTCGGGCCGGTAAGGATGACCGGGAAGGGCAGATCCTGGTTGTCCGGGTGGGTGAGGATACCCAGCAGGTAGAGGAACTCCTCGGCAGTACCGGCGCCACCCGGGAAGATGATGATGCCGTGGCCGACGCGGACGAAGGCTTCCAAGCGCTTCTCGATGTCCGGCAGGATCACCAGCTCGTTGACGATCGGGTTCGGCGCTTCGGCGGCGATGATGCCCGGCTCGGTCAGGCCCAGGTAGCGGCCGGTGAGGTTGCGCTGCTTGGCATGGCTGATGGTGGCGCCCTTCATCGGGCCTTTCATCACGCCCGGGCCGCAGCCGGTGCAGATGTCCAGGCCGCGCAGGCCCAGCTCATGGCCGACCTTCTTGGTGTATTTGTACTCCTCGGTGCTGATCGAGTGTCCGCCCCAGCACACCACCATCTTCGGTTCGACGCCGCTGCGCAGGGTCTTGGCGTTGCGCAGCAGGTGGAAGACGTAATCGGTGATGCCTTCGGAGCTGTCCAGATCGATGCGTTTGTTCTCCAGCTCGCTCTGCGTGTAGACGATGTCGCGCAGGGCGCTGAACAGCATCTCGCGGGTGCTGGCGATCATCTCGCCGTCGACGAAGGCATCGGCCGGTGCGTTGATCAGTTCCAGGCGGATGCCGCGATCCTGCTGGTGAATCTTCACTTCGAAGTCCGGGTAGGCCTCGAGGATGGTCTTGGCGTTGTCGCTGTGCGAGCCGGTGTTGAGGATCGCCAGGGCGCACTGGCGGAACAGGCGGTAGACGCTGCCCGAGCCGGTTTCGCGCAATTGCTGCACTTCGCGCTGGGAGAGGGTTTCCAGGCTGCCCTTGGGGCTGACGGAAGCGTTTATCGTGGAGCGTTTGAGCATGAAGTGTGTTCCTGGTGGCAAGCTCGCGCCAAAAGCCGGCGCGGAGGGAATTCGAGATCGTTGTCGCAGCGGGTTTTGCGGTGTTCGGTTGATGAGGATCAGCGTCTGGCCGCTGGTGTGTCGGTCGCGGGTTCGCTCGGGTTCAGCAGAAATACCACATAGCCGCGGAACCAGGGGCTGCTTTGCAGGTAATCCGGCGCCTGCCATTCGCCGTTTTGTATCAGGCCGATGCGAAACGGCAACTGCAGCCGCGCGATGCTCGGCAGGTAGCGCTGGTAGCCGGCGATGCTGTGGCGGCCCTGGTAGGTTTGCATCACCACCTCATCGACCACCCCGGCCAGGCGATTGAGCGCCGCCGGGTCGGCGTTGCCGGCCCAGTCCAGCAGGCCGGTGATGCTCAGGCGATATTGCCGCGGCAGGCGCTGGCGCAGGTCTTCGAGGAAGGCCGCGTAACGATCCAGGCGCAGGGTTTGCGCATCGAAGTCGATCTGCACCCCGCTGACCCGGTTGCCGGAACGCTGCCAGCGCTGCAATTGGCTCAGCAGCAGGGCGAACACTTCCTCGTTCCAGTCCAGGGTATGCGCGCGATACACCACCCAGAGCTCGACGTCCTTCGACAGCCTGGGCGTGGCGGGGTTCTGTGCCTGCATGCGTGCCGGTGGATCGCCGGCGCGGCGCGGACCATCGATCTGCCCCTGCAGCACGTACAGCGTACGGGCCCGGGCCAGCACCGGCTGTGGCGTCACGCCGGCCCACAGCCAGAATGCCTGATGCTCGCTGGCGTCGACGCGCGCGGCCTGCGCCGGCAGGCCGGCTGCAAGCAGGAGCAGGCCTACCAGTAATACTTGAGTCGCTGCGCCCACTGGGTGTCCGCGTAGCTGCGCTTGAGGGTCTGGAACCACTGCTTGCGCTGGTCCTTGCTGATGTCCTGGCCATCGCAGCTGTTGTAGCCGCTGGGCGCATAGCAGTTGATCGCGCGGAACAGCGCGTAGGCCTTGTCCTCGCGGCTGACCTGCGGCGCTGTCAGCAGCAGTTGGTAGGCAGCCAGGCGGGAAAAGGACGCACCCTGGAACTGGCTCGGTGCGCTGCCCAGTTCACCAGTCGCCGGAGGGCGATTCAGCCAGTGATCGTCGAGGCCGTGGACGCGGATGAAGTCGCCCAGGCACAGCATACCCTGGGCGTCCTCGGCATTGGCGGCGAGGCGTTCGGCGATCCTGACCAGGCTCGGGCAGGCATAGCCGGCATCGCTGCCGCCGCTCCAGGCGAACAGGCCAGGATCCAGGCGCTGCGCAGGCTGTGTCGGCTTGTACGGGAACTGCGCGAAATCGCTGAGGAAGTCGGCGTAGCGACCGTAATCCAGATCACGATAGAGCAGGGTGTACAGCGCGGTTGCGCGCTCGCCTGCCGGAGCCTGGTCGTTGCCGGCTTGCTGACGCAGCAGCTCGGGGCCGGCGCCATAGGCCAGCAGGCGCTCACGAATCGGCGCGGTGTTGATCGGTGAGTCGGCGGCGAACACCTTGTTAAGCTCGCCACTGCGTTCATAGCTCAAGGCCAGGGCCAGCTGCAGCTGGGCGCGCTGCAGCGGGTCTTCACTACGCGCCAGCAGCGTCTGCCAGTGCTGCAGCGCCGCTGCTTGCTCACCCTTGGCTTCCAGCGCCAGGCCGCGCAGGGTTTCCTGGCTGAAGGCGAGGGCATTCATCGGACCGGAGCCGGCATCCGGCAGGGCAGCGAGAGTCTGCTGGGCATCGCCGCCGCGGTAGAAATGCCAGGCCGCGACCAGGTAGGCGTGCAGGCCGGGCTGACTGGCGAAGCGCGGCTGCTGCGCCTGCAGTTGCTCGAGGGGCAGGCGCGGCTCGCGGTTGCTGCCGGGATCGCGCAGCTGGATCAGGTCGACCATGGCCAGCAGCAGCGGGTCTTCGATGGCATCCGGGGCGAGGCTGGGCAGCAGCTTGCCGTCCAGCTCCTCGATCAGTGCGGGCATGTCGACCTGCTGCGCGCCACGCTCGAATTGCTGAGCGAATGCTTCGGCGAAACGCCGGGTGTCGCCGGCGAGCCAATACACGCGGCGTTGCAGGCCGCGCGCCGAGTCGCTGTAGAGGCCCTGTGGATAGTTCGTCAGATACTGCTCGAAGGACTTTGCGCTGGAATCGAGGCTGGTTTTATCCACCTGCTCCGGGCTGAAGAAACCGTACTCGTCGAAGGCATTCAGTTGCGCCTGGTTCAGCGCGACGCGACCGAGCAGGTATTGGGCGGTTGCGCGCAGCCAGGGCTGTTCGCTCGCGGCCAGCTCGGTGAAGCGCTCGTGGGCCTGGCCAAAGTCGCCGCGATAGAAGGCGTCGGCGCCGCGCAGGTAGTCGCCGAAGACCTGGGCAGCGGGCGACTGCAGCTGCGTCGCCGGCGGCAGGATGTCCTCTGCTTGCGGATCACCCTCGCCGCATAGGCTCAGCAGGCTGCGCCGCGAGCGGGCCAGCGCCTGCGCTTCGCTCGCGGCCAGATCCGGCGTGGCGACGAGGGCATCGACGAAGCCGCGCATGGCCTGCAGATCGTTGCTGCGGCAGCGATTGCCCTCGCCTTCGGCGAAATGGTGCACGGCGAAGGCATCCACTTCGCTGTCGATGCCCAGGCGTTGCAGGGCCTCGGTCAGATACGCCAGGTCCGGGTCGACGCCTTGCTGGTCTGCCTCGGCCGCCTCGCTACGGGCGCGGCTCGGGTCGAGCATGCCGAGGCTGAAGGGCACCAGGCCGTAGCCGTATTCGTAGCCGTCGAGTGCCAGCGGTTCGCGGGTCAGCTTCAGGTGGCCGGCATCGTCGAGCAGCAACTGCAGGTTGACGCGGCTGTCGTTGCCGGGGCTGAGGAAGGCCAGGTTGTTGCACCCCGAGAGCTGGTCCGAGATCAGCTTCCAGCTCGGTGTGCAGGTCATGTCGGAGCTGGCCAGCGCGGCTGGCGCATGCAGGCTGCAGAGCAGGGCGAGGGGAAGGAGGCGCTTGATTGTCATAGGGCTCATCCTTGAGCGCGGGAGCCGCTGCGCGGCTCCCTGCCCGTCAGCGTTTGAGATCGAGGTTGTTCCAGATGGCCAGGCTGGGACCAGCCAGGTTCATGCTGTAGAAGTGCAGGCCCGGCGCGCCACCTTGCAGCAGGCGTTCGCACATTTCGGTGATCACCTGCTCGCCGAAGGCGAGAATGCTGTCGCTGTCGTCGCCGTAGGCTTCCAGCTGCTTGCGCACCCAGCGAGGGATCTCGGCACCGCAGGCGTCGGAGAAGCGCGCCAGCTTGCTGTAGTTGGTGATCGGCATGATGCCCGGCACCACCGGTATATCTACACCCAGCTTGCGCACGCGCTCGACGAAGTAGAAGTAGCTGGCGGCGTTGAAGAAGTACTGGGTGATGGCGCTGTCGGCACCGGCCTTGGCCTTGCGCACGAAGTTGGCGATATCGCTCTCGAAGTCGCGCGCCTGCGGGTGCATCTCCGGGTAGGCAGCCACTTCGATATGGAAGTGATCACCGGTTTCAGTGCGGATGAACTCGACCAGCTCGTTGGCGTAGCGCAGCTCGCCGCTGGCCATGCCCATGCCCGAAGGCAGGTCGCCGCGCAGGGCGACGATGCGCTTGATGCCGGCATTCTTGTACAGGTTGAGCAGTTCGAGCAGCTCGGCCTTGCTGTCGCCGACGCAGGACAGGTGCGGCGCGGTCGGCACCTTCACTTCGCCATCGAGTTGCAGCACGGTGTTGAGCGTGCGGTCGCGGGTGGAGCCACCGGCACCATAGGTGCAGGAGAAGAAATCGGGCTTGTAGGCCGCCAGTTGGCGCGCTACGTCCATCAGTTTTTCATGCCCGGCTTCGGTCTTGGTGGGGAAGAATTCGAAGCTGTAGCGGCGTTCTTGAGACATGGGAAATTCCTTCGGGCTACAGGCTGCAGGCTACAGGCTGCAGGCGAAGACTCTCGCCTGCAGCTTGCGGCCTGAAGCCTGGGGCCTTAGTAGCGATAGGTGTCCGGCTTGAACGGGCCTTCCACGGACACGCCGATGTACTCGGCCTGCTGCTTGGTCAGCTGAGTGACCACGCCACCGAAGCCCTTGACCATCTCCAGGGCGACTTCCTCGTCCAGCTTCTTCGGCAGCACTTCCACGGTCAGGCGCTCGGCCTTCTTCTCGGCCGGCAGATCGGCAAACTTCTGCTCGAACAGGAAGATCTGCGCCAGCACCTGGTTGGCGAAGGAGCCGTCCATGATGCGGCTCGGGTGACCGGTGGCGTTGCCCAGATTCACCAGGCGGCCTTCGGCCAGCAGGATCAGGTAGTCGTCGTTGGCGGGATCGAAGCTGCCTGGGCCGGTGCGGTGGATCTTGTGCACCTGCGGCTTGACCTCTTCCCATGCCCAGTTCTTGCGCATGAAGGCGGTGTCGATCTCGTTGTCGAAGTGGCCGATGTTGCACACCACGGCGCGCTTCTTCAGGGCCTTGAGCATGTTGGCATCGCAGACGTTGACGTTACCGGTGGTGGTGACGATCAGGTCGATCTTGCCCAGCAGGGCCTTGTCGATGCTGGCTTCGCTGCCATCGTTGATGCCGTCGATGTACGGCGAGACCAGCTCGAAACCGTCCATGCAGGCCTGCATGGCGCAGATCGGGTCGACTTCGCTGACCTTGACGATCATGCCTTCCTGACGCAGCGACTGCGCCGAGCCCTTGCCCACGTCACCGTAGCCGATGACTAGCGCCTGCTTGCCCGACAGCAGGTGGTCGGTACCGCGCTTGATGGCGTCGTTGAGGCTGTGGCGGCAGCCGTACTTGTTGTCGTTCTTGCTCTTGGTCACGGCGTCGTTGACGTTGATCGCCGGGACTTTCAGCGTGCCGGCCTTGAGCATGTCGAGCAGGCGGTGCACACCGGTGGTGGTTTCTTCGGTGATGCCGTGAATGCGCTCGAGCATCTGCGGGTATTTCTTGTGCAGGATCTCGGTCAGGTCACCGCCGTCGTCCAGCACCATGTTGGCGTCCCACGGCTTGCCGTCCTTGAGGATGGTCTGCTCGATGCACCACTCGTACTCTTCTTCGGTCTCGCCCTTCCAGGCGAATACCGGGATGCCGGCGGCGGCGATGGCGGCAGCGGCCTGATCCTGAGTGGAGAAGATATTGCAGGACGACCAGCGCACTTCCGCGCCGAGGGCGGTCAGCGTCTCGATCAGCACGCCGGTCTGGATGGTCATGTGGATGCAGCCGAGGATCTTCGCGCCTTTCAGCGGTTGGCTGGCAGCGTACTTGCGGCGCAGGCCCATCAGTGCCGGCATCTCGGATTCGGCGATGGTCAGTTCTTTACGGCCCCAGTCGGCCAGGGAAATATCGGCGACCTTGTAGTCGTTGAAAGCGCTCATGAAAGCTCTCCATTCGTTGTCTGCGAATGGGCGCCGTTGATGCGTTTGGATAACGCCCCGGGCGAGCCTGACAACCTGGAAGGTTGCTGCAGCGCCCCTCGACCGGGTGGCGGGAGCGACCGGAGCGGTGCCGGTCGCGTGAAACTCGCAGATTATAGCGAGCCAAACGCCGGCGCCCAAGGTTTTCCGTCGCCTGCGTGCTGCACGGTTGGCCGCTGCCGCCGGAGCATTGGCCGGATCGCCGCTCAGATACCCACGTGTGGGTCATGGACCTTGAACTGACGAGCGCACAAGCTGCGTACTTTCTCGAGCAAATTGCGGAGCTTCCATGACCCTCGCCTACTGGTGCGTACTGATCGCCATCCTTCTGCCCTATCTGAGCACAGCCACTGCCAAATTTCTCGGCCCCGGCTATGGGCCGCGTGCCAATCAGGATCCGCGGGCGTTCCTGAGTACCCTGGACGGCTGGCGCAAACGCGCCAACAACGCTCAGCTCAACGGCTTCGAGGTGACGCCTGCGTTCGCCGCCGCGGTGATCATCGCTCACCAGGCCGGTGGCGCCGAGCAGGCCCTGCTCGACCAGTTGGCCGTGGCGTTCATCGTCAGTCGCCTGCTGTACTTCGTCTGCTACCTGGCCGACTGGGGGCCGGTGCGGTCGCTGGTATGGTTCGCCGGTATGGGGCTGATCGTGGCGTTGTTCGTGGTATCCGCCAGCTGAACGCCGGCTGACTGCCGTGCAGGCCGGACAGCTGTTGTGACAAGAGGTCGCTTGGCCCGGCCGGTGTGAGCCGCGATACTGGCGGCCCCTGCTAACCGGAAGTCGTGTCGATGGCTCTGAAGAAATGCCTGCTGCTCACCTGCGTCTGCCTGACTTTGGCCGCCTGTGGCGGGGTTGATCCCGACTCGCCGCTGGGCAAGCGCCAGGCGTTGTTCAAGGAGATGCTGAGGGTCAGCGAGGATCTCGGCGGCATGCTGCGCAATCGAATTCCCTACGACGAAGCCGGGTTCATCGCCGGTGCTGCCGAGCTGGATCGTCTGTCGCGCGAGCCCTGGCAGCACTTCCCGGCGGTGGCCGATGACGAGCGCAGCAAGGCCAATCCCGAGCTCTGGCAGCGCCAGGAGCAGTTCCAGAAAATGGCGCGCGATCTGGAGCAGGCCACCGCAGCGCTGGTGCAGGCGACGACGGCACCGCCGCTACGCCGCTCCGCGCTGGAGCCTGCGATGCAGGCCGTCGAGGACAGCTGCGAGGCCTGCCACAAGGCGTTTCGCGCCTACTGATCGGCGTTCGCTTCGGCTTCGGCCTGTTCCAGTTCTGCGCGCGCCTCGGCCAGCCTGGCCTGATGCTTGGCGATCTTCTCCTGGTCGCCGGTGCCCATGGCTTCGCGCAGGTCCTTTTCGCGCTCCTGCACTTCCTCACGCGCTTCCTTGACGCTGGCCAGGCGCTCCTCATGCAGCGACGCGTCATCGCAATGGGCATCGACATTGCCCAGCGCTCTCCGCAGCCCATCCAGCTCCTGGGAGTTGCCGCTCTGCTGCGCGGCTTCGATCTTGTCCTGAAGCACTTGGCGTTTGACGGCGCAGCCACCTTCGCCGTCGGCGGCGAGCAGGGGCGTGATGTTCAGGTTGGCCGCCAGCAGCAGGCCAAGCACAGCGGTTTGGCGAATCATGGTCTGTCCTCGTCAGGTCTCTTTCGAAGTGACCCTGCCGAGGGTGGGAGGTTCGATCCGATTGAGCCGCTGGCGATTGCGCCTCAGCTGCGCGGTGAGCTTTCCGGCGGCTGGAAACCGGCGATGCCTGCCTGCTGCAGGCGCACGCCGAGACGCTGGACGTCCGGATGGCTGAAGAAGGCCCACAGGCGCTCGGCGCTCTTGGGGCCCACTCCCGGCTGTTGCAGCCAGTCCTTGCGGTTGCGAGACAGCAGTGTGGGCCAGTCATCTTCCTCGCCGAGCTGCAAACCAGGGGGTGCTCCGAGGGCCTGCAACCATTGTTGCAGCGGCCGTTGCTGGGCCTGGGCGAAGGCCTGCTGCAGCTGTGCAGCGCGCCGTGGCCCGATACCAGGCAGTTGCTGCAGGTGTTCGCTGTCGAACTCCAGCCAATCGAGCAGGCCGTCCAGTTTCTCGCCGGCCAGCAGCGTGTCCCAGACGCCGGGGGCGACACCGGGAAGGTTCAGGCCTTGCTTGCCGGCGAGCCAGTTCAGCCGTGCAAGAAACTGCTGCCGACAGTCTGCACTGGGGCGCCAGCAGCTCAGGGCGTGGTACTGCTCGGGGTTGGGTGCTTGCACCGCGGCGCGTTCCGGGCTGCGCCAGATCACCTGGTCGAGGCGCGGAATGGTCAGGCCAGCCAGGCGAATCGATACCTGGTCACCAGGCCGAATATCCAGTTTTTCCCAGGCCTGCAGTGAGCCAAGCGCAACACGGCCGATGCGGCGTTCGTCGAGGTCGACCGGCTGCAGATGCAGGATCGGCGTGATGCGACCGGTGCGGCCGATCTGGAATTTAACGGCCTGTACCACGGCCAATGCCTGGCTTGCCGGGTATTTCCAGGCGATTGCCCAATGTGGCGCTTCGGCCTGCCAGCGCTCGCCCGGCGGCCGTGTGCCCTGGCGCAGTACAACGCCATCGCTGGCGAACGGCAGTCCGTGGCGATACCAATGCTGACGCCATTGCCTGGCTTGCTCGACGCTGCGTATGGGCTGGCTGAAGTGCAGGCTGTCGCCGAACCCCAGCGCCTGCAACTTGCTCAGGCGTTCGTCCATGCTCGCCGGTCCGTCCGGCCAGTCCCAGACAAACAGGCCGACGGCCCTGCTCTCCTGCTCATCCAGTGATTGTCGTGCCATCAATCCGGCCGCCTTGCCGCGAGCCCCCAGGCTTCCATCGCGACCTTGCACATGGTCATTCAGGCGCCAGTAAAGCTCGCCCTGCAGCACGGCGTCGAGCGGTTCGGGCAGTTGTGTCGGTACGCCTGGCAACTGCCGGGCGCGGGCCGTCCAGTCCTGCCCGAGGCGTCCGTCACCACGGCTGATGGCCTGCTGCAGCATGCCGTTGCGGTAGACCAGCGTGACTGCGACACCATCGACCTTGGGCTGAATCCACAGGTCGTCGCGGTTGGCGATCCATTCGCTCACTGCGGCCTCGTTCAGTTTGCGCAGGCCGGTTTGCGCCACCGGATGAGCGAGCTTGCCCGTGCTGCCCGCCAGCGGTTCCGGCAGCTTGTCGAGTGCACTTGGAAAACACTCATGCCAGGCCTGCAGACGCTCGCGTGCCTGATCGTAGATTTCGTCGGCGACCAGCGAGCGGCCCTGGTTGTGGTAGGCCTCGTCCCACTGTGCGATCTGTCGGGAAAGTGCGCCCAGTTCCACGGTCGCGTGCGCCTGCGTCCAGTTCGGGCAGGGCTCGGCCAGTGCGGTCAGCGGGAGCAGCAGTAGAGGCAGCAGCATGAGTTTCATCGCGGAGCTTCCTTGCTCAAGGTACCCAGTCAGCCTAGCAGGCCTGCACCGAGTGTTCGAATTGCGGGCATAAACGGCTTCACGCGGCCATTCGCTTTCGCTTGTCGCTGTTTTGAGCGGGTGATAGATTGCCGCGCCTTTCCCAACCCCCAAACAAATGGATTTGCCCGGCGGGGGCGCATGGACAGCCGGGCCTCAAACCCATAGAGGTCTTCACAATGCGTATTGCTTCCGTTGCCTGTTTCGCCGTTCTGGCCTTCGCTTGCCTGTCTTCCCACGCTGCCGAAGTCGCCTCGCTCCAGGCCAAGTGCCAGGAGCAGATGGCTGCTAATCAGGACGGTCTGGCTCAGCTCAAGCAGTTGGCAGCACTGGCTGGCAACGAAAAGGCCAATGAAAACCTGGCTGCCCTCGATGGCGGTTGCGAGCGTCTGGCCGCCGAGGCCGAGACTTCCACTCAGGCTGCTACACCCGACCAGCTGAGCGCTACCAAGGATGCACTCAAGGGCCTGAGTTCGATGTTCGGCAAATAAGCCGTCCAGGCACGAAAAAGCCCCGCCAGAGCGATCTGGCGGGGCTTTTTGTTTTCAGGAGCTTACAGGCCGGCAGCGGCGCGTAGGTCGGCAGCCTTGTCGGTGCGTTCCCAGGTGAAGGTGGTGAAGCTGTCGTCGCCGACGGTCTTGGACTGCGGCGTGCGGCCGAAGTGGCCATAGGCAGCGGTGTCCTGATACATCGGGTGCAGCAGGTCGAGCATCTTGGTGATGGCGTAGGGGCGCAGGTCGAACACGTCACGCACCAGTTTGATGATCTTGTCTTCGGCGATCTTGTGGGTGCCGAAGGTGTTGATCGAGATGGAGGTCGGCTGGGCCACGCCGATGGCGTAGGACACCTGGATCTCGCAGCGCTCGGCCAGGCCGGCAGCAACGATGTTCTTGGCCACGTAGCGGCCGGCGTAGGCGGCGCTGCGGTCGACCTTGGACGGGTCCTTGCCGGAGAAGGCGCCGCCGCCGTGACGGGCCATGCCACCGTAGCTGTCGACGATGATCTTGCGCCCGGTCAGGCCGCAGTCGCCCACCGGGCCACCGATGATGAACTGGCCGGTCGGGTTGATGTGGTACTGGGTGTCCTTGTGCAGCAGTTCGGCCGGCAGCACGTGCTTGACGATCAGCTCCATCACGCCGTCGCGCAGGTCGTCGTACTTCACTTCAGGGTTGTGCTGAGTGGACAGCACCACCGCGTCGATGGCCGCGACCTTGCCGTTCTCGTAGCGGCAGGTGACCTGGGATTTGGCATCCGGGCGCAGCCACGGCAGCAGGCCGGACTTGCGCGCCTCGGCCTGACGCTCGACCAGGCGGTGCGAGAAGCAGATCGGTGCCGGCATCAGCACGTCGGTTTCGTTGCTGGCGTAGCCGAACATCAGGCCCTGGTCGCCAGCGCCCTGATCTTCCGGCTTGGCGC
>JAEYXX010000181.1 GCA_023431055.1 Pseudomonadota bacterium | reverse complement strand
GCGTGAGGTGAAACGGGAAGTCGGTTGAAGTCCGACGCTGCCCCCGCAACGGTAAGCGAGCGACCGCATCGATACGCCACTGTGCGCCACGCGCATGGGAAGGCGATGCGTTCATGACCCTCGCAAGCCCGGAGACCGGCCTGGAGTCGTTTGTCTGGCAACCCGCGGTGGGCGGGCGTTGACTCCAGTAGGGCGCCGCCGTGCCCCTGTCTGCTGTTGCGCATTTCCATCGGATTGCCGTGCCTTTTCTCTTTGCGATGGAAGCAATATGGCGCGCTATCCCCTGTTCCAACCCTGTGCATTGTTCGCGTTGCTATTGGCTGCTTCAGCCATGGCCAGCGTCTCTCCAGTCGATCTGCCTGACGTCACCGTCCAGGCGCAAGCCGGGGAGGAGGGCGAGAGCGACCTGCATACGCCCACCACGTCCGGATCGCGTCTGGAGCTTTCGGCGCTGCAAACCCCGGCCAGCACCAGCAGCCTGAGCGGCGCCGAGGTACGTGGGCGCAACAACCTCTCGGTGCAGGACGCCGTGACCCGCACACCGGGCATCAGCAGCATCGGCTCGCCCGGCAATGGCGGCACCGCGCTGTCGGCGCGCGGCTTCACCGGCCATGCGGCGACCATGCGGCTATACGACGGTACTCGCCAGTACGTCGGCGCCGGCACCGTGACCTTCCCGGTGGATACCTGGTCGGTGGCGCGTATCGACGTGCTGCGCGGCCCGGCCTCTGTGCTCTACGGCGAGGGCGCCACCGGCGCGGTGATCAACGTGGTGCCGAAGAAGCCCTTCGCCGGCGAGATCCGCAACCAGCTGCGCCTCGGCTATGGCAGCGATGACCGCCGCCAGGCCGCGCTGGATAGCGGCGGTTCGCTGAGTGACGAACTGAGCTACCGCTTCAACATCAATCAGCAGGCCAGCAATGGCTGGGTCGACCGGGGTGATTCGGATAGCCTGGCGCTCAGCGCCGCCCTTCGCTGGGACGCCCATGACGATCTGAGCTTCACCCTGTCTCACGACCATGGCGATCAGAGCCCGATGCGCTATCTCGGCACGCCGCTGGTGGCCGGCAAGTACCGCGAGAGCATCCGCGAGCGCAATTACAACGTCGCCGACGCCGACATTCGTTATAACGACCAGATCACCCGTCTGGTGACCGACTGGCGTATCAGCGACGCGCTCAGCGCCAGCAACCAGCTCTACTACATCAAGACCCAGCGCTACTGGCGCAATGCCGAGGCCTATCGCTGGCAGCCGGGCGATACGGTCGAGCGCAGCGAGTTCTACCGGATCAAGCACACCCAGGAGCAGGTCGGCGACCGCCAGACCTTCACCCTGGATCACGCCCTGTTCGGGCTCGACAGTCGTACCGTGGTGGGTGTGGATTACAACCGCATCCACTTCGCCCGCCAGCACGATTTCGCCAGCAGTTTCAGCGACAGCGTGCCGCTGGCCGGCTCCGGCGGCGGGCAGTACCAGAGTACCGATCCGCTCGGCTACGGCCCGCGCGAGCGCAACCTGGCGCGGCAGTTCTCGCTGTTCGCCGAGAACCGCACCCAGCTGACCGAGCGTCTGTCGCTGGTCACCGGTGTGCGCCGCGATCAGGTGCATATCCAGCGCGACAACCTGGTGAATGGCAGCAGCGCCGATCGCAGCCTGAGCGGCGACAACTGGCGCGCCGGCCTGGTCTTCGCCCTGACCCCCGATCTGTCGCTTTACGGCCAGTACGCCACCAGCACCGAGGGCGTGAGCAACCTGCTGACCCTCAACCCGACTCAGCAGCAGTTCGACCTTAGCGAAGCCAGGCAGAGCGAAATCGGCCTCAAGCAGATGTTCTGGGGCGGGCAGGGCGAGTGGACGCTGGCCGCCTATCACATCGTCAAGAAGAAGCTGCTCAGCCGCGAGACGCCGACCTCGCCCACCGAGCAGATCGGCCAGCAGTCGTCCGATGGCCTGGAAGCCACCCTGGAACTGGCGCTGGGTCGGGGCTGGCAGGTGTCGGCCAATGCGGCCTTCGTACGCGCCGAGTACGACGACTTCGTCGAAGGCGGCGGCGACCGCAGCGGCAATCGCCCGACTGACGTGCCGCGGCGCACCGCCAATCTGTGGCTGAACAAGGCGCTTGGTGGCGGCGTGGAGGCCGGCATCGGCGCGCGTTATGTCGATGCGCGTTATGCCGATACGGCCAACACCGCCAAGGTGCCTGGCTACACCGTGGTCGACGCCAACATCGCCTGGCAGGCGTTGCCGGATGTGCGCCTGGGCCTTGAGCTGAACAACCTGTTCGACCGCCAGTACGCCACCAGCGCCAACAGCGACGGTGAGCAGTGGTACCTGGGCGCGCCGCTTTCGTTCTTCGTCACGGCGGATTACAGCTTTTGAAGCGCGCGTGTCTGTGCAGGCGTGCCGTGCGTGGAGACTTTGTGTGTCAGTGAATAGTGCCGCTGGCTGGCCTGCCAGTCTGTTCCCGCCACCCGCGAGCCGCCGTACGGCGGCGCCTGAGCCGCGTCTGCGCATCCGTGACCTGGCCTGGTCGCCGGATGGCCAACGTGCCTTGCTCGAGGCCATCGATCTGGAGATCGGCGATGGTGAACTGCTTGGCCTGATCGGCCCCAACGGCAGCGGCAAGACCAGCCTGTTGCGCTGTGCCTACCGCTTCCAGAAGCCCAGTGCCGGCAGCGTCGAACTGAACGGCGAGGCGCTGTGGCAGCGCCCGCCGCGCTGGAGCGCACAGCGCGTGGCGGTGGTGCTGCAGGAATTTCCGCAGGACTTCGGCCTGCGCGTGCACGAAGTGGCGGCCATGGGCCGTACGCCGCACAAGGGCCTGTTCGACGGCGACGATGCCGAGGACCAGCGCCTGGTCAGCGAGGCGCTGGCGCGAGTGGGCTTGAGCGAGCGGGCGCAGCAGGACTTCGCCCGCCTGTCCGGCGGCGAGAAGCAGCGCGCCTTGCTCGCCCGCGCCTTGGTACAGCAGCCGCAACTGCTGATCCTCGACGAGCCGACCAACCACCTCGACCCGCGCTATCAGATCGAGCTGCTGCGGCAGATCAAATCGCTGGGCCTGGCGACCCTGGCCAGCTTCCATGATCTGAACCTGGCGGCGGCTTTTTGCGACCGCCTCTGCGTGATTGATCAGGGCCGCCTGGTGGCCGTTGGCACGCCCGCCGAGGTGCTGACTGCCGAGCTGCTGCAGCAGGTGTTTGGGGTGCAGGCGCTGGTCGATACCCATCCACTGGCGGGGCATCCGCGTATTACCTGGATTGTTTGATGAGTTCGTGCCATTCGCGGCTGAAGCCGCTCCTACCCACGCTTGTGCTCTCGGCGCTGCTGCTGGCCAGCCCCGCCTGGGCCGTGACCGTGACCAGTTGCGACCGTCAGGTGACCATCGACCAGCCACCGCAGCGGGCCGTGAGCCATGACGTCAACATGACCGCCATGCTCCTGGCCCTGGGCCTGAAGGAACGCATGGCCGGCTATACCGGCATCAGCGGCTGGAAGACCCTCGATCCGAGCATGCGCGAGCAGCTCGACGGCCTGCCGGAACTGGCGGCGCGCTACCCGTCGCTGGAAAACCTGCTCGGCGCCGGCACCGATTTCGTCTTCGCCGGCTGGAACTACGGCATGCGCATCGGCGGCGAGGTCACCCCGGCCAGCCTGGCGCGCTTTAACATCCCGGTGTACGAGCTGAGCGAGTCCTGCGCGCATGTGCTGCCCGGCCGCGTCGCCAGTCTCGAGGATGTCTACGCCGACCTGCGCAACCTTGGCCGCATCTTCGCCGTCGAGGCGCGCGCCGAGAAGCTGGTGCAGGGCATGCAGGCACGGGTGGCGGCAGTGCAGGCGCGCCTGGGCGAGCAGCCCGCTCGACCGCGGGTGTTCGTCTACGACAGCGGCGAAGACCTGCCTTTCAGCGCTGGGCGCCAGGGCATGCCACAGCCGCTGATCGAGGCAGCCGGTGGGCGCAACGTGATGGACGGCGTGGCCGGCAGCTGGATCAAGGTGGGCTGGGAGTCGGTGGTCGAGGAAGATCCCGAAGTCATCCTGATCGTCGACTACGGCGAGCGATCAGCGGCGCAGAAGCGCGACTTTCTCTTGCAGCACCCGGCGCTGCAGGGTGTCACGGCGATCCATGAACAACGCTTCGTGGTGCTGCCCTATCTGGCGGTGACGCCAAGCCTGGATAACGCCGCCGCCATCGAAACCCTGGCCGCTGCGCTGCACCCCGAGGCCTTCGCCCAGTGAGTCGTTATCGCCTGCTGCTGCTCGGGTTGGTCGTGCTGCTGGCGCTGTCCTGTTCGCTGTCGCTGGCTTTCGGCGCGGCGCAGGTGCCGCTCGAACGGGTGTGGGCGATTCTCGGCCAGCACCTATTCGGCATCGCGCCCGAGGTGCCGGTTAGTGCCGGGCAGGACAGCATCGTCTGGCAACTGCGCGCGCCACGGGTGTTGCTCGGTGCGCTGGTCGGCGCCGGGCTGGCGCTGGTCGGCACGGTGCTGCAGGCGGTGACGCGCAACCCGCTGGCCGATCCGCATCTGCTCGGCGTCAGCTCAGGTGCGGCCTTCGGTGCGGTGATCGTGGTGCTCTACCTGGGCGAGTTCGCCGGTCTGCTCAGCCTGCCGCTGGCGGCCTTCATCGGCGCCCTGGCGAGCATGCTGCTGGTACTGGCCATCGCCAGCCGCGGCGGGCGCCTGGAGAGCGACCGCCTGCTGCTGGCCGGGGTGGCGGTGTCGTTCGTGATGATGGCGGCGAGCAACCTGCTGCTGTACCTGGGCAACCCGCATGCGGCCAGCTCGGTGCTGTTCTGGATGCTCGGTGGCCTGGGCCTGGCGCGCTGGGAACTGCTCTGGCTGCCGGCGCTGTGCCTGGTACTGGCGCTGGCGGTGCTGCTCGGCCTGGGCCGCGCGCTGAACGCATTGATGGCCGGTGAGCAGAGTGCGGTAAGCCTGGGCCTGGAGCCGCGCCGGGTGCGCCTGCTGGTATTCGTAGTGGCGTCGCTGCTCACCGGGGTGCTGGTGTCGCTGTCCGGCGCCATCGGCTTCGTCGGGCTGATGCTGCCGCATGTGGCGCGCTTTCTGGTCGGCGCCGAGCATCGCCGCGTATTGCCGGTGGCGGCGCTGCTGGGGGCGCTGTTCCTGGTCTGGGTCGATGTCGCCGCGCGCACCTGGCTAGCGCCGCAGGATCTGCCCATCGGCATCGTCACCGCCGCCATCGGCGGGGTGTTCTTCGTCGCGCTGCTGCGGCGCCGCTAGTCGTCCGGATCGAACCCGGCCGCGCCGCTCAGGTCATCTGCTCTAGGCTTCATTCACCTGGCCGGAGGAATGACCATGCTCGCGCAACTGCCCACCGCACTTCGTGATCTACGACTACCGCTGCGCCTTAAACTGTGGGACGGCAAGCAGATCGATCTGGGGCCCAAGCCGCGGGTGACGCTGGTGGTCAAGGACCCCAGCCTGGTCACCCAGTTGGCCCATCCCAGCCTGGACGCACTGGGCGCTGCCTACGTCGAAGGCCGGGTCGATCTGGAAGGCCCCATCGAGGAGGCCATCGAAGTGGGCGATGCGCTGAGCAGTGCCCTGCTCGGTGACGAATCCGCACCTGTCGAGCCTTACGCCGCGCACGACAAGCGCAGCGATGCCGAGGCCATCAGCTACCACTACGACCTGTCCAACGAGTTCTACCGTCTGTGGCTGGACCGCGACATGGTCTACTCCTGCGCCTATTTCGAAACCGGCCAGGAGAGCCTCGACCAGGCTCAGCAGGCCAAGCTGCGCCACCTGTGCCGCAAGCTGCGTCTGCAGCCGGGTGACAGGCTGCTCGACGTGGGCTGTGGCTGGGGCGGCCTGGCGCGTTTCGCCGCGCGGGAATTCGGCGCTGAGGTCTACGGCATCACCCTGAGCGAGGCACAACTGAAGTTGGGCCGGCAACGGGTGGCCGAAGAGAGCCTGGAAGGGCAGGTAACCCTGGAACTGCTCGACTACCGCGACCTGCCGCAGGACGGCCGCTTCGACAAGGTGGTCAGCGTCGGCATGTTCGAGCATGTCGGCCACGCCAACCTGCCGCTGTATTGTGAACATCTGTTCGGCGCGGTCCGGCCCGGCGGTTTGGTGATGAACCATGGCATCACCTCGCGTTTCACCGATGGTCGTCCGGTCGGCCGTGGCGCGGGTGAGTTCATCGACCGCTACGTGTTCCCGCAGGGTGAGCTGCCGCACCTGGTAACCATCAGCAAGGCAATCAGCGAGGCCGGGCTGGAGATCGTCGATGTCGAGAGCTTGCGCCTGCACTACGCGCGCACCTTGCAGCTGTGGAGCCAGGGCCTGGAGCGGCAGCTGCAGAAGGCCGCGCAGTGGGTGCCGGAAAAGTCCCTGCGTATCTGGCGCCTGTACCTGGCCGGCTGCGCGTACGGCTTCCAGCATGGCTGGATGAACCTGCATCAGATCCTGGCGGTGAAGCCGCGCGATGACGGTGGTCATGATCTGCCGTGGACCCGTGCTGACCTGTATTCGTGATGGAGTAACATGCGGCTCGTATTGATCCCGCGAGCCGCCCATGCCCTTGCCGCAACAGCATCGTTACCGCGTACTGTTCACCGTTCTGGCGATTCTTGCCGGCCTGCTGCTGAGCCTGTGGCTGGGTGGACGCTATGCCGAGCAGCGCGCCTGGGACGAGCGCAGCATCGAGGCGCGCGGGCAACTGCAGCTCTATGCCCAGTCGATCCGCACCCTGGTCGAGCGCTTCAGTTCGGTGCCCGAGGTGCTGGCGCTGGACAGTGACATCCGTAGCCTGCTGCGCGCACCACAGGATCGCCAACTGCGCCTGGCCCTGAACCAGCGACTGGAACGGCTCAATGCGGCTGCCGGCTCTACTGTGCTGTACCTGCTCGATGCCCGTGGTGAAACCCTGGTGGCCAGCAACTGGCGCGACTGGAGCAGCTTCGTCGGCAACAACTACGCCTTTCGTCCCTACTTCCAGAACGCGCTGCGCGATGGCGGCGCGCGCTACTTCGCCGTGGGCGTGACCACCGGGATTCCCGGCTACTTCCTCTCCCATGTGGTGCGAGGCGACGACGGCGAGCTGCTCGGGGTGCTGGTGGTCAAGCTGGAGCTGGAAGAGCTGCAGCGCGAATGGGTCAGCCAGCCCGGTGTGCTGCTGGTCGCCGACAGCTATCAGGTGGTGATCCTCAGCAACAAACCGATATGGCGCTTCCGTGCCTTGCAGCATCTCGACGAGCAGGCACGTGCCGAGCTGGTGGAGGTGCGCCGCTATGCCGAGCAGGCGCTGCAGCCGTTGGCGCATCAGGTGCATCGGCATATCGACGCCGACGCTGACTGGGCGCGCGTCGATGGCCCCGACGGCAATCGCGACTACCTCTGGCAACGTCTGCACATGCCTGAAGAGGGCTGGACCCTGCATCTGCTCAGCGAGCCGGTCGGGCTCGCCGACAGCATGCGCAGCTATCGCCTGGCTGCCGCCGGGATATGGATGACCTTCGCCTTCCTGCTGCTGTTCCTCGCCCAGCGACGCAAGAACCAGCGCCTGCAGGCCGGCATCCGCGAGCGCCTGGAGCGCGAGGTGGCGCTGCGTACCGCCGAGCTGCGCGAGGCTCAGGACGGCCTGGTGCATGCCGCCAAGATGGCCGCGCTGGGACAGATGTCGGCGGCCCTGGCGCACGAGATCAACCAGCCGCTGACCGCCTTGCAGATGCAGCTCGGCAGCCTGCGTCTGCTGCTCGACAGTGGTCGTCCCGAGGCGGTGCGCGAGGGCCTGCAGCGTATCGACGGCCTGTTGCAGCGCATGGCCGCGCTGACCGGTCACCTCAAGACCTTCGCCCGCAAGACCCCGGCCGGCCTCAGCGAGCGCCTGTGTCTAGGCGATGTGCTGGAGCAGGCCCTGCAGCTGCTGGCGCCGCGCATGCGCAGCGAGCAGGTGGAGCTGCGCACGCAGATCGATGACCACGCCGAAGTGCTTGGCGATGCCATTCGCATCGAACAGGTGATGCTCAACCTGCTGCACAATGCCCTCGATGCCATGGCCGATAGTGAGCCGCGCATCCTGCTGGCACGCATTGCCCGTGAAGACGACAGCTGCCTGCTCAGCGTCGAGGACAGCGGTGGCGGCATCGCCGAAGAAACCCTCGGCCGCGTGTTCGAACCCTTTTTCACCACCAAGCCGGTGGGGCAGGGTCTGGGGCTTGGCCTGGCGGTGTCCTACGGTATCGTGCGCGATCTCGGCGGTAGCCTGGAGGCGCACAACGGTGAACTGGGTGCGGTATTCACCATGAGGCTGCCGGCTGCGCCGTAACAGCCTGTTAGTGTCGGTTGCGTAGGGTGGGTTAGGCGCACTTCACGCATACCGGTGAATCCGCAATTTATGCCGCGCCGTAACCCGCCATTGGCGTCTCGCGGGAAGATCGCCCGGTGGGTTACGCGCCGCAGCACTGGAGAGGTGAGTTGAAGATAGTTGGTTCGCGGCGCTAACCCACCCTACACTGCGGCCGTTCTGAAGAGGAGGTGCCATGAGCGCTCAGGTCATAGTGGTCGACGACGAAGCGGCGATTCGCGAAGCGGTGCAGCAGTGGCTGGAGCTGTCCGGTTTCGCGGTGCGTGCCTGCGCCAGCGCGGCCGAAGCCCTGGCGGTGGTGGACCGCGACTTCCCCGGCATCATCGTCAGCGATGTGCGCATGCCCGGCAGCGATGGCCTGCAACTGCTCGACAAGTTGCTGCAGATCGACAGCGATCTGCCGGTGATCCTGGTCACCGGCCACGGCGACGTGCCCATGGCGGTGCAGGCCCTGCGTCAGGGCGCCTATGACTTTATCGAGAAACCTTTCACCCCCGAGCGTCTGCTCGACAGCGTGCGCCGTGCCCTGGATAAGCGCCGTTTGGTCTGTGAGAACCGCCAGCTACGCCAGCAAGTGGCCGACAAGGGGCGTATCGAGAGCCAGTTAATCGGTATTTCCCGGCCGATGGAAAACCTGCGCCGGCAGATCCTCGAACTGGCCGGCACCTCGGTCAACGTACTGATCCGCGGCGAGACCGGTAGCGGCAAGGAGCGCGTGGCGCGCTGCCTGCACGACTTCAGCCCGCGCGCGAGCAAGGCCTTTGCCGCGCTCAACTGTGCGGCAATCCCCGAGACCATTTTCGAAAGCGAGCTGTTCGGCCACGAGAGCGGCGCCTTCACCGGCGCCCAGGCGCGGCGCATCGGCCGCATCGAGCATGCCGACGGCGGCACCCTGTTCCTCGACGAGGTGGAGAGCCTGCCGCTGGCGCAGCAGGTCAAACTGCTGCGCGTGCTGCAGGAGAAGACCCTGGAGCGCCTCGGCTCGAACAAGAGCATTCAGGTCGATCTGCGGGTGATCAGCGCTGCCAAGCCGGACCTGCTCGACGAGGTCAAGGCCGGGCGTTTCCGCGAAGACCTGGTGTACCGCCTGAACGTCGCCACCCTGCACATTCCGCCGCTGCGCGAGCGCCGCGAGGACATTCCGCTGCTGTTCGAGCATTTCGCCCACGAAGCGGCGCAACGTCATGGCCGCGAGGCGCCACCGCTGGCGCCTAGCGAGCTGGCGCGCCTGCTCGGCCACGACTGGCCGGGCAACGTTCGCGAGCTGATCAACGCCGCTGAGCGTCATGCCCTGGGGTTGTCCAGCCCTCCGCCGGCCGAGCGCTTCGCCGGTCAGGCGCTGGCGCAGCAGATGGAAGCTTTCGAGGCGCAATGCCTGCACAACGCCCTGCTGCAATGCCAGGGCAATATCGCCGCGGTGATGGAAATGCTCGAGCTGCCGCGCCGTACGCTCAACGAGAAAATGCAGCGCCACGGCCTGGCGCGTGGTGATTACCTACCGGGCGGGACGGAGTAGGCAGCGTAGGCATCCAAGGTGCGCCCAAGCCAGGCGTAGCGCGGGTGCAATCCCGGGCTGGTTTCCCCTGCGTTCCCCGGATTGCATCCGCGCTACGGATAGGCGGATTCTTGCTTATGCCTGCGCGGGTGTGAGCGGTTTCCCGCTTAGTGACCCTCTGGTCTCAGGATAAAACCTCTCTAGATCGGGCTTTTCAGCCTCTGGCACGGCATCTGCTATGTCCGTTGTAGCCGCGCAGCTTCTTGCCGACGCGGCGACCATAACAACGACAAGAGGTCAGCCCCATGAACTGTCATGCCCCTCGCGCCATGCCGCACTCGCTGCTTTGCATGGGCCGTCTCCCCACCGCGCCTGCCGCGGCTCTTGTCCAACGTTGCACCCTGCGCTGCTGATCGCGCACCGCCGATGCCACCTCGGTGGCGTCGTCTAGAGTGAAACTCTGCATAAAGCCATAACAACGACGGAGATACTTCCATGCGACTGACCAAGAAAATCAGCCTGTTCGCCGCTGCTGCGGCCATCACTGCCAGCACCGCAGTGCTCGCTGCCCCGACCTTCATCAACGTGCTCACCGGCGGCACCAGCGGCGTCTACTACCCGATCGGCGTGGCCCTGTCGCAGCTGTACAGCAATGGCATCGAAGGCTCCAAGACCTCGGTGCAGGCGACCAAGGCGTCGGTGGAAAACCTCAACCTGCTGCAGGCCGGTCGCGGTGAGCTGGCCTTCGCCCTCGGTGACTCGGTCGCCGATGCCTGGAATGGCGTTGAAGACGCCGGCTTCAAGGCACCTCTGAAGAAGATCCGCGCCATCGCCGGTACCTACCCGAACTACATCCAGATCGTTGCCAACGCCGAATCCGGCATCAAGACTCTGGAAGACCTCAAGGGCAAGCGCATCTCCGTCGGCGCACCGAAGTCCGGCACCGAGCTCAACGCCCGCGCCATCTTCGAAGCCGCTGGCCTGACCTACAAGGACATGGGCAAGGTCGAGTTCCTGCCGTACGCCGAGTCGGTCGAGCTGATCAAGAACCGTCAGCTGGACGCCACTCTGCAGTCCTCCGGTCTGGGTATGGCCGCCATTCGTGACCTGGCTTCGACCATGAAGATCAGCTTCGTCGCCATCCCGGCTGAAGTGACCGCGAAGATCGACAACGCCGCCTATGAGGCCGCCACCATCCCGGCCGGCACTTACGACGGCCAGGACGCCGACGTACCCACCGTAGCCATCACCAACATCCTGGTCACCCACGAAGGCGTTTCCGACGAAGTGGCCTATCAGATGACCAAGCTGATGTTCGACAACCTCGGCCGTCTGGGCACCGCCCACTCCGCCGCTCAGGACATCAAGCTGGAAAGCGCCACCAAGAACCTGCCGATCCCGCTGCACCCGGGTGCCGAGCGCTTCTACAAGGAAGCCGGCGCGCTGTGATGTCGCCTCTGGCCGCGACATGAGTCGCGGCCAGAGCGCTCTGCATCCACGCCAACCCTGCTCTTGTAGGAGCGGCTTCAGCCGCGATGTTCGCGAGTAAATCGCGGCTGAAGCCGCTCCTACAGCGCAAAGACCGGAATGGGCAGAGTCCCCAGAATCGCGAATAAAACCGGCGTTCAAGGACGGTAGGTTTTGTTGGCGACTCTGTCACCGCAATCGAAGTAGTCATGAGGTTTGCACTCCATGAGTGAACAAAACAACGGCCTGGCCGCCAGCCCGTCCGACTGGCCGAAGGCACTCTTTGCCGTCGCGCTGCTGTTTTCCATTTTCCAGATCGTCACTGCGGCCTTTCACCCGGTGTCGACCCAGGTGCTGCGTGCAGTGCACGTCGGCTTCCTGCTGCTGCTGGTGTTCATCAGCTTCCCCGGGCTCGGCAAGGGCCGCCCGTGGCAGCCGCTGGCCTGGCTGCTGGGCCTGGCCGGCATGGCCACGGCCATCTACCAGTGGTACTTCGAGGCGGACCTGATCCAGCGCTCCGGTGACATGACCACTGGCGACATGATCGTCGGCCTGACTCTGATCGTGCTGGTGTTCGAGGCTGCGCGTCGGGTCATGGGCATCGCCCTGCCGATCATCTGCGCGTGCTTCCTCGTTTATGGCCTTTTCGGCCAGTATCTGCCGGGTGATCTGATGCATCGCGGCTACGGCCTCGACCAGATCGTCAACCAGCTGTCGTTCGGCACCGAAGGCCTGTACGGCACCCCGACCTACGTCTCGGCCACTTACATCTTCCTGTTCATCCTGTTCGGCGCTTTCCTCGAGCAGGCCGGGATGATCAAGCTGTTCACCGACTTCGCCATGGGCCTGTTCGGCCACAAGGTCGGCGGCCCGGCCAAGGTGTCGGTGGTGTCCTCGGCACTGATGGGCACCATCACCGGTTCCGGCGTGGCCAACGTGGTTACCACCGGCCAGTTCACCATCCCGCTGATGAAGCGCTTCGGTTATCGCCCGGCCTTCGCCGGTGGTGTTGAGGCGACTTCGTCGATGGGCAGCCAGATCATGCCGCCGATCATGGGCGCCGTGGCTTTTATCATGGCCGAGACCATCAACGTACCCTTCTTCGAAGTGGCCAAGGCCGCGCTGATCCCGGCGCTGCTCTACTTCGGTTCGGTGTTCTGGATGGTTCACCTGGAGGCCAAGCGCGCCAACCTGCGCGGCCTGCCCAAGGACGAATGCCCGAACCCGTGGAAGGCCGTGCGCGAGCGCTGGTTCCTGCTTATCCCACTGTTCATCCTTATCTACCTGCTGTTCTCTGGCCGCACGCCATTGTTCTCCGGCACTGTCGGCCTGGCGCTGACCGCCATGGTCATCCTCGGCTCGGCGATCATCCTGCGGGTGTCGTCGAAGGCCATGCGCTTCGCCTTCTGGATCGCCCTTGGCGTGCTCTGCGCCGGCTTCTTCCAGCTTGGTATCGGCGTGGTGTTTGGCGTTATCGCCGCGCTGGTGGCGATCTGCTGGTTCGTCAAGGGTGGCCGTGAAACCCTGACCCTGTGCCTGCATGCGCTGGTCGAAGGTGCGCGTCATGCGGTGCCGGTCGGTATCGCCTGCGCCTTGGTCGGCGTGATCATCGGCGTGGTGTCGCTGACCGGGGTGGCGTCCACCTTCGCCGGCTACATCCTCGCCATCGGCCAGGACAACCTGTTCCTGTCGCTGGTGCTGACCATGCTCACCTGCCTGGTGCTGGGCATGGGTATCCCGACCATCCCCAACTACATCATCACCAGCTCGATTGCCGCGCCGGCCCTGCTGGAACTGGGCGTGCCGCTGATCGTCTCGCACATGTTCGTCTTCTACTTCGGCATCATGGCCGACCTCACGCCGCCGGTGGCGCTGGCCTGCTTCGCCGCCGCGCCGATTGCCAAGGAGCGTGGTCTGAAGATCAGCTTCTGGGCAGTGCGTATCGCCATCGCTGGCTTCGTCGTGCCGTTCATGGCGGTCTACTCGCCAGCGCTGATGTTGCAGGGCGACAGCCTGCTGGCGACTTTCTACGTGCTGTTCAAGGCGGCACTGGCCATCGGTATCTGGGGTGTGGTGTTCACCGGCTTCCTGCAGGCCAAGCTGACCTGGTGGGAGCGCATCCTGGGCCTGGCCGCTGGTGCCAGCCTGATTCTCGCCACCCCGATCAGTGACGAAATCGGCTTTGCCCTCAGTGCCATCTTCATCGCTCAGCACCTGTGGCGCGCTCGTCGTGCCGAGGCGGCGACGGCGTGATCGGCCTCTGCCTGGGGTTGGCCGGCGCGGTATGGGCAGAGTTGCCCACGTCGTCCTTCACCCTGGCCTGGACCCACACCATCGAGAAGGTGCGCTGGGAAGAGGATTACCGCGTCACCACCGAGGGGCTGCTGCTCGGTGAGGCGCGGGTCAAGGGTTCCGGTGCCGGCATGGAGATTCCCGACGGCGCCGAACTGCGCAATGGCAGCTGGCACTACCAGCGTCAGCTACCGCCTTTGCAACCCCTGCGAGTTGGGCGTACGCCTGAGGCCGGGGATTACCAACTGTGTATCGACCAGCGTTGTCGCCCGATGAGCGACTGGCTCGGCCCGCCAAAAGCGAGCCAGCCGGCGTTGGAACTCTGGAGTTGTGAGCTGAGCTCCCCCGCGGCTGACGCGGGCTAGGTTCGCCAGAGCGAATCCATGCTCTCGGCGCCACAAGTGCCGGATCAAAAGAAGGAAACCCCCATGCGGCGCGAGCCTGTGGGGGTTTTGTTCATCTAGGGTCTGCTAGGCTTGGCTAACCACCTGCCCAGGAGACCTGCCATGCGCCCTCTGTTTCGCTTCGCCCTCCCGCTTGCTCTCTGCCTGTCGCCCGTCATGGCCAGCGCCCTGGATCTCCAGCCCGGTGTCTGGGAAGTCAGCTCGCACAACATGCAGGTGGGTGGCCAGGCCATGCCCGGCATGGAGGAAATGCTGGCGCAGATGCAGAACCTGCCGGCCGAACAGCGGCAGATGATGGAGAACATGATGGCCGAGCAGGGCATCAAACTCGGTGCCGGTGGCGTGCAGATGTGCCTCACCGCCGAGCAGATCAAGGCTCAGGAAATCCCCCTGCACGATCCTGACTCCGGCTGCAGCAACGAGATTCTCGAACGCAGCGCGACGCTGTGGAAATTCCGCTTCAACTGCCCGGATGCTCAGGGTGAAGGGGAGACGCGTTTCGTCAGCGACAAGGAATTCACCACCCAGGTCAAAGGCACCTACAACGGCCAGCCGAGCAGCATGGAAAGTCGAGCACGTTGGGTCGGTGCGGATTGCGGCACCCTCAAAAGCAAATAAATGCAGCCGTAGATGTAAATTATTCGTATTGACTGAAGGGATACCTGCTGCAAGAATCTTGTCGCTAATTGTTTGCATTTGCGATTGGCAAATGTCTGCCAGGGAGGCACTCGGCTGCGAAGGGACTGCCAGCGGTTATCGACAGCGCATCAGGAGTACGTCCCTTGTTCAGCAGAAGAACCCACCTGGCCGTGGCGATTGCGGCCGCCTGCAGTTTCAACCATGCCGTGGCCAGCGAGCAGGAGCAGCTCGAGCTCGATGCCCAGACCGTGGTCGGCGATAGTGCGGCGGCCGAGGTCGACAGCTACAAATCCTCGCCCAGCAGCGCTGCGACCAAGCTCGACCTGACCCCGCGGCAGACGCCCCAGTCGATTTCGACCCTGAGCGGAGCCCAACTGCGCGACTTCAAGCTCACCAGTGTCAACGATGCGCTCAAGGCCGTGCCGGGCGTGCAGGTACAGGAAGTCGAAACGGATCGCACCTACTACACCGCCCGCGGCTTCGACATCACCAACTTCCAGTACGACGGCATCTCCGTGCCCTTCGTCTACGGCAACGTCGAGGGCGATCTGGACACCTCGATGTACGAGCGCGTGGAAGTGATCCGCGGTGCCAACGGCCTGATTTCCGGCACCGGCAACCCGTCGGCAACGGTCAACTTCGTGCGCAAGCGACCGACCGCCGTGCCGCAGGCGCGCGTGGACCTGACCGCCGGCTCCTGGGACAAGCGACGTATCGATACCGACGTATCCGGCGCGCTCAACGATGCCGGCACGGTGCGTGGGCGCGTGGTGTACGCCAACGAAAACAAGAACTCCTACCTCGACCGCTACTCGCGCGAGAAGAACGTGTTTCATGGCGTTCTGGAGTTCGATCTGGACGACCGCACCGTCTTCACCCTCGGCCACACCCTGCAGACCAGTGATGCCAACTCGCCGATGTGGGGGGCACTGCCACTGGTCTATCAGGACGGCGGCAAGACCGATTACTCGCGCTCTACCAGCACCGCAACCGATTGGGCCTATTGGGACAACCAGGAAAACCGCACCTTTGCCGAGCTGGCGCACACCTTCGATAACGGCTGGCAGGCCAAGACAGTGGTCACCCGTGTGGAGAAGAAAAGCGACGGTTCGATGTTCTACATGTACGGCACGCCGAACCGACAAACCGGCGCTGGGTTGTATTCCTATCCGTCCGAATACAACGAAAAGAACAAACAGCTGATCGTCGATCTCGAGGCCAGTGGTCCTTTCAATCTGGGTGGTCGTCAGCACGAAGCGGCCTTGGGCGGCAGCTGGTCACGCTCCGAGCTTGAGGACCTGTCCTGGTATGACTCCAGCACCGGCACCATGCTGCCACCGCTGGAGCAGTGGACCGGCAATTATCCGAAGCCACGTAACGACAACGGCAGCGCCGGCAGTGACTTCACCGATCGCATGAAGAGCGTCTACGGCGCTGCGCGCTGGAGTCTGGCCGATGACTTGAGCCTGATTACCGGCGCTCGAGTGATCGACGTGAAGAGCGACGGCACCAACTACGGTCTGGCCAAGTCGTCGAAGAACAGTGGCAAGGTCGTACCCTACGCGGGCATCGTTTACGACATCACTGATCAGTACTCGGTCTACGCCAGCTACACCGAAATCTTCACGCCGCAGACCAAGAACGATGTGACGGGTTCGCGCCTTGCACCATTGGAAGGTGTGAACTACGAAGCCGGGATCAAGGGCGAATTGTTCGACGACAAGGTCAACGTTTCCCTTGCGGTGTTTCGTACCGAGCAGGACAACTTCGCCGAGCAGGCCGGCATGAGAGGTTCGGTTGCCTACTACCGCGCCATTGAGGGCCTGACCAGCGAAGGCTACGAGCTGGAGTTCTCCGGTGAACCGCTGGAAGGCCTGCAGCTCAGCGCCGGCTATACCTTCGTCGACATCACCAATGCCGATGGCTCGCATGCCGTGACCTATTCGCCCAAGCACATGATCAAGACGGCTGCTACTTACCGCATCCCGGGTATGGAGAAGCTCAAGGTCGGTGCCGCCGTGCGTTGGCAGGATGCCATCAAAACCGCCGTTCCGCTTCTGGATGAGAATGACGGTGAGACGGTAGTCGGCAGCGCTGACGCCAAGCAGAAGGCTTACGCCGTGGTCGATCTGATGGCCAGCTACGACATCGACCCCAACTGGAGTGTGTCGGCCAACCTGAACAACCTCACCGACGAGAAGTACCTGAACAGCCTGTACTGGTCCCAGGCCTACTACGGCGCTCCACGTAACGTCAGTGCCACCCTGACCTGGAAATACTGATAGCCTGGGCCGCCCGGAAGGGCGGCCCTGCTGGTCGACGAGAGAATTCGATGCGCCCGATCATGGTATTGCTGCACCGCTGGTGCGGCCTGTTCATCGCCCTGTTCCTGTTCACCGCCGGCCTGACCGGCGCTGTCATTTCCTGGGATCACGAACTGGATGAATGGCTCAACCCGCACCTGTTCGATGCGCAAACCGAAGGGCAGGCGCAGGACCCACTGCAACTGGTGGACGCTCTGGAGGCGCGCGACCCGCGCCTGCAGGTGAGCTTCATGTCGCTGGCGTTGGAGCCCGGCCATGCGCTGGGCATCTTCGTCGATCCGCGTATCGACCCGGCTACCGGCAAGGCCTTCGAGCTCGGCTTCAACCAGCTCGGTATCGACCCGGTCACTGGCGAAATCCAGGGCCAGCGCGAATGGGGCGCGATCTCTCTGAGTCGGGAGAACCTGCTGCCGTTTCTCTACAAGCTGCACTACAGCCTGCATATTCCGGATGGCTTCGGTATCGAACTGGGCGTGCTGTTCTTCGGCATCGTCGCCATCGTCTGGTGCCTCGATTGCCTGATCGCGCTGTGGCTGTCGTTTCCCAATCTGCGCAGCTGGCGCAAGTCGTTCGCCTTTCGCTGGAGCCAGGGCGGCTACAAGCTGAATTTCGACCTGCATCGTTCCGGCGGCGTGTGGATCTGGCTGTTGTTGCTGGTGCTGGCCGTCACCTCGGTGTCGATGAACCTCGAGCGCCAGGTGGTGCGTCCGCTGGTCGAGCTGTTCTCGCCGCTGACGCCCAGCCCCTTCGCCAGCCGCACGCCGGTGACCCTGGATCAGCAGATCGTGCCGCTGATCGACCGCCGTCAGGCCATCGCCATAGCCGATGCCGAAGCGCGGAGGCTGGGCTGGGACGCGCCTCCCGGCGGGCTGTTCCATTCGGCGGAATTCGGCGTGTATGGCGTCGGCTTCTACGAGATCGGTGACGATCACGGCGACGCCGGGCTGGGCAATCCCTGGCTCTATGTCGACAGCCGCAGTGGCGAGCTGGCCGGCGCGCATGTACCGGGCACCGGCAGCGCCGGCGATATATTCCTGCAAGCGCAGTTCCCGTTGCACTCGGGGCGCATCATCGGCCTGCCGGGACGTATCCTGGTGTCGTTGCTCGGTTTGGCCGTTGCCGGCCTGTCCGTGACGGGCGTGGTGATCTGGGCCAGGAAACGTCGCTCGCGCGTGCTCGCCGAACAGCGCCAGCGCGCTGGCTCACAAGCCGTGGCGTAAACGCAGCGCCGCGACCTGCTCGGCCCGCTGTTCGAGGAAGCGATCGAACGCCTCGATCAGCTGCGGGTGGTGGATGCTGGACAGGTAGTAATGATCTTCCACGTGCGGCAGCGTTGGGTCGAAAACCAGACTGTTCGCCGCCATGCGCATCTGCCGTAACTGGTGAGCCACCACCTTGGGGTTGAGGTAGACCGCGTCGACGCGGTCGCTGCTGGCCATGCGCAGCAGCGACTCGATCTGGTTGGCCTGGATCAGACGGATACGCCCGCCGCGAATCTCGGAGAGATACGGCCAGGGTGTGAAGCCGTTCTGCGTGCCAAGCAGCTCGATGCGCTGCATGCCCTGACCGAGGTGCTGCGGCTTGACCAGAATGCCGTCGACGTAGGGCGCTGCCGGATCGCTGTAAAGCACCGTGTGACCCGCCTTCTGGTCGGCGTTCCATTGCGGATGGTCGGGGAACTTGAGATCGACCCGGCCAGCGAGAAAATCACTGAGCAGGCGCCGAACCGGTAGCGGCGTGTAGACGAAGCGATAGCCGGACTCGGCAGCGAAGGCGTCCAGCAGGTCGCGGGCGTAGCCGCGGTACTCACCGCCCTGTACATCCGAGTAAGGCTGATAGGGCTGCAGTTCGACGCCGACGCGAATCTCTTCCTGCGCCACGACGGGCAGAACGAACAGGCACAGACTGAGCAGCAGGGCAGGGCGTGTTTTCATGGCAGGCAGGGTCTCGCTGACGGCTAACAGCGGCTCGCTTCGGTAACCATAGCTGCGCCTTCGGGCCCGTTCAAAGTTTCCGTGTGGGCCCTGAGCAGGCGAAACCAGGCACCGTGCGTGGCCTCAGAGAATCGGCGAGATCAGCCTTGCTACGCGCATGCCCAGTTGTTGCAGGCGGTGCAGGTTGCGCCGGTCGGCGTTGACCAGCTCGCGCGAGCGGCTGAAGTCGTCCTCCAGCATGGCCGCCACCTGAGCATTGAAACCGTCGTCGAAGGTCAGCAGGCTGACCTCGAAATTCAGGCGGAAGGAGCGGTTGTCCAGGTTGGCGCTGCCCAGCACGCAGGCGTCGTGGTCGATCAGCAGGGCCTTCTGGTGAAGGAATCCCGGTTGGTATCGGAAGATACGCACGCCGGCGCGCAAGGCCTCGAAGGCATACAGGCTGGAGGCTGCGTAGACGATGTGATGGTCTGGTCGCGCCGGCAGCAGCAGGCGCACATCCACGCCGCGCATCACCGCCAGGCGCAGGGCGGCGAACAGGGCTTCGTCGGGCACGAAGTAAGGGCTGCTCAGCCAGACTCGTTCGCGTGCAGCATGAATCGCCTCGACGAACAGCAGCGAGCAGGTCTCCTGCGGGTCGGCCGGGCCGCTGGCGACCACCTGGCAGAGCAGGCCGGGTTCGTCCTGCTTGCTCGGCATCAGCAGCGGTGGCAAGCGTTTGCAGGCCCAGTACCAGTCTTCGGCGAAAGCTTCCTGCAGGCTGGCCACCACCGGCCCGCGCACTTCGACATGGGTGTCGCGCCACGGTGCCAGCGGCGGCTTCTGCCCAAGGTATTCGATGCCGACGTTGAGCCCGCCGAGAAAACCGATCTCGCCATCGACCACGACGATCTTGCGGTGATTGCGGAAATTCAGCTGGAAGCGATTGAACAGCCCGGAGCG
Source organism: Pseudomonadota bacterium (assembly GCA_023431055.1). Classification (GTDB taxonomy): domain Bacteria; phylum Pseudomonadota; class Gammaproteobacteria; order Pseudomonadales; family Pseudomonadaceae; genus Aquipseudomonas. The sequence goes on along the minus strand of JAEYXX010000181.1, from coordinate 635 downwards.
TGTGGGGAAGGCGTGTATCTGTACGCCACCGCGGCGCAGGCTGTCGATATAGGAACGCGGCAACGCATGGCTGCCGACACCGTCATACAGCACATGGACCTGTACGCCAGCGCCAGCGCGCTCCAGCAGCACGTCGCGCAGGCGCTGGCCGAGGGCGTCGTCACGGATGATGAAGAATTGCAGCAGGATCGTCTGCTGGGCACTGGCCAGCGCACTGAAGATCGCTTCGAAAGTGGCCTCGCCGTCGATCAGCAGTTCGACGCGGTTGCCGGTCAGGCCGGGCAGGTGCGACAGACGCGGCAGTGCACGCAGGCGGTCATAGGCGGGAGACAGGTGCGCGGCCTTGGCCTCCTCGACCCAGGGGCGCCAGTCCTGTTCGGCCATGGCATGGCGCATTTCCTTGTCGGCCTGACGCCGTGCCTTGACGTAGGCGTCGAAACGGCTGCGGCCGAACACCAGATACGGCAGCAGCGTCAGGTAGGGCATGAAAAACAGCGACAGGCCCCAGGCCAGCGCGCCTTGTGCCGTGCGCACGGTGAGCACGGCGTGTATCGCGGCCAGAACGCCGAGGGCGTGGATGGTGGCGATCAGGTAGGCGAACAGGTGGGGGATGCCGAAATCCGCAGGCATGCAGG
>JAEYXX010000126.1 GCA_023431055.1 Pseudomonadota bacterium | reverse complement strand
ACCACGGCCATGACCTTGGCCAGGCTGGCTTCGTCGATTTCCAGGATATTGCGGGCGGCCGCGCGCTTGGGAATGACCAGGCTGTGGCCCTTGGACTGCGGGAACAGATCGAGGAACGCCAGCACGTCGTCGTCCTCGTAGAGTTTGTAGCAAGGCAGGTCGCCGCGAATGATCTGGGCGAAGATGTTCTGGGAATCGTAGGTACCGTGCAGGCTCATGCCGATGGGCTCCGTGCCGGGTGGATGAAAACCCGCACCATACCGCCTCGTTCGCGCACAGGGAACCAGGCAGGATCGCCCGAGTCGATGACTATTAGCAGGCGCATCGATTTCCGTCACTGCCGCCACTCGTGTTCTGATCGCCGTTCCCAAGGCCCACTGGATATGGAAACCACATGACCGACCTGAGCCCCTTTCACATCACCCGCAAATGGCCCGCGCAACATCCCGAGCGCCTGCAGCTCTATTCGCTGCCCACGCCCAACGGCGTCAAGGTCTCGATCATGCTGGAAGAAATCGGCCTGCCCTACGAGGCGCACCTGGTCAGCTTCGACAGCAATGACCAGTTCAGCCCCGAGTTCCTTTCACTGGCGCCGAACAACAAGATTCCCGCGATCCTCGATCCCGCCGGGCCGAATGGCCATCCGCTGCCGCTATTCGAGTCCGGGGCGATCCTGATTTACCTGGCAGAGAAGACCGGTAAGTTGCTGCCGCAGGACGCCGCAGCCCGCTACGAGACGATTCAATGGCTGATGTGGCAGATGGGCGGCCTCGGCCCGATGTTCGGCCAGCTCGGCTTCTTCCATAAGTTCGCCGGTGCCGAGTACGAGGACAAACGCCCGCGCGACCGTTACGTCGCCGAATCCGCTCGCCTGCTCGGCGTACTAGACCAGCACCTGGAGGGTCGCAGCTGGATCGCCGGCGAGTACAGCATCGCCGACATCGCCGTGTTCCCCTGGGTGCGCTGCCTGGTGGACTTCTACAAAGCCGGCGATCTGGTGCAGTTCGAGCGCTTCGCCAACGTACGCCGCGTGCTCGATGCCTTCCTCGCTCGCCCAGCCGTACAGCGCGGCCTGAGCATTCCGGCACGCGGCTGACGCGTTTGCAGGAGCCGTGCCTGCGGCTCCTGCAAAGTCCGGTCTATGTAGCCACCAGTTCCTGCCGCTCGGCGGCCTTGCGGTCCGCCTGGGTCCCCAGGTACCAGCCGAGCAACCCCCACAGCGCCGCGCTGGCCGCGCCCACCAGCGCCACCAGCCAGGCGCCCTGGGCAAGCATGTCCAGCAGGCTCTTGAGCCAGCCACTCAGCGCATCGCCGGCGCGGTAGACCACGGTGTCGATGAAGTTCTTCGCCTTGTATTTGCTCTCGGCATCCAGCGGTGCGAAGAGCATCTCCCGCCCCGGTCGCACGAAGGCGTATTCACCGATGCGCCGTACGATCATCAGCGCTGCCAGCATGGCGAAGGTCGGCATCAAGGCCAGACCGATGAAGCCGACACATACCAATAGCGGCACACAGGCCAACAGCACGCGCACACCCAGACGCCGCGCGATGCGCCCGGTGATGAACAACTGGGAAATCAGCGCGCCGGCCTGCACCACGAAATCGATCACCCCGAACACCCGCACCTGCGCGGCGCGATCCGGAAACAGCTCGGCCACCAGGCGGGCCTGCTCGAAGTAAAGAAAGGTGCTGGCCGTGGCCAGCAGGATCACGAAACCGGCGATACCAAACAGGTAGGGCGAAGACAGCACGCGCATCAGACCGCTGAACGGGTTGCCCGGCACCGGACGCCGCGGGCTTTCCGCCCGCACGGCACCGGCACGCCCCGCGCCACCCTCCTCGCGCCAGCGCATCAGCACCTGCTTGAGCGACAGCGCCACGGCCAGCAGCACCGCAGCCAGCAGAATCAGCCCACTCTGCCCCAGCGTGCTCACCAACAAGGCACTCAACGCCGGGCCGACCAGGCCTCCAACGCTGGCACCGGCGGCGATGAAGGCGAACAGGCGCTTGGCCTGCTCGCTGTCGAACACGTCGGCCATCAGACTCCAGGCCACCGAAACGACGAACAGGTTATAGACCGAAATCCACACGTAGAAGCTGCGCGCCAGCCACACACTCTCTTCAGCACTGAAGAACAACAGGGCAAACAACGCCAGATTCAGGGTGAAGAAGCCATACACCCAGTCGATGAAGTGAATCCGCGGCACCCGTGAACTCAGCCAGGCGAACAACGGCACCGCGATCAACATCACCACGAAGGTGGCGGTGAACAGCCATTGCAGGTTCTCCACCCCCGAGACGATGCCCATCGCCTCGCGGATCGGCCGCAGCATGAAATAGCCCGAGAACAGGCAGAAGAACAGGGTGAAACCGGCCAGCGCCGGCCACAGCTCGTTGCGCTGCGCGTTGATGGCCACGGCCACGCGCTGCGCCATCGTTGACGATGACATGCGAAATTCCTCGAAAGGGCGCGCCGGTACAGCGCGCCGGCATGACTCAGCCGTACCTGACGCCCGTCAGGCGCTCGGCCACCGACCACAGGCGCGCCGCATCATCGGCATCCGCCGCGGCAGCCGGCACCCTTGCCAGCCCCAGGGGGCCGCGCTTTTCCTCTTCGCCGGTGGGCCCGTAGTAACGACCACCCTCGGCCTCGGCCGCCGTCGCCGCGAACAGCGACGACAGCGCACCCTGCGCCGCCGAGTGATAGACCTCGCGATCCTTCGCCCACTGCTGAGCGAACTCGCTGTCCAGTCCAGGACCGCGCTCGACCAGTTCGGTGACGGCCACGCCAGGATGCGCGGCGATGCTGCGCACGCCCCAGTTGTTGGCCAGACTGCGCCGCTGCAGCTCGAAGGCCATCATCAGGCAGGCCAGCTTCGACTGGGCGTAAGCCGCATAGGGGTCGTAATTGCGCTCGGACTGCAGGTCATCGAAATTGATCCGGCCACGATTGACCGCGATGCTCACCAGCGTCACCACGCGCGGATCGGATGACTTGCGCAGCGACGGCATGAGCAAACCGGTCAGGGCGAAATGACCGAGAAAGTTGGTCGCCAGCTGCATCTCGAAACCGTCGCGAGACACGCCGCGCTGCGGCGGCGCCATGATCGCGGCATTGTTGATCAGCACGTCCAGCACCTCGCCCTCGGCATTCAGGCGCTGGGCCAGACTACGCACCGAGGCCAGGTTGGCCAGGTCCAACTGTTCGAAACGCACCCGCGCATCCGGCACCTGGGCACGAATACGTTCGATGCTCTCGGCGCCACGCTGCGCATTGCGCGCGGCGATGATCACCTGCGCACCGGCCCCACTCAGGGCCAGGGCATCCTCGAAGCCCATGCCGCTGGTGCCACCGGTGACCAGCATGCGCTTGCCGGTCAGCGACGACATGTCCGTCGCCTGCCAGCCCGTTGCAGTGTCGGCCCAGGCGAAGGTCGGCACACCGCCCAACACACCGTGCAAGGCAAGACTGCCGCCCACCATGCCGAACAGCTTCAGGGCATCCCGACGTGTATGGCCTGGCCGCGCTTCGTTTTTTCTGCTCATTGCAGCTTCCTCCTATCCGTTAGCTCGATGCGCCAAGTCAGGCAACGGCGCAGGACATAGGGTGCGAGCAGAAAGACTGTTCGATAAGCCGGTCACGACCGAACAGGGTATACGGCCAGGCGTACAGTTACCTGGTATTTCAAAGGCGCGAACCGTAGCCTGGATGCAATCCGGGGCCATTGGCATGCATTCCCGGATTGCATCCGGGCTACAGAGCCCAGGATTGGCAAAGCGGGCGCTGCGCCGCATTATCGGACCTTCGTCATTGCCCAGCCGACGCCCATGCGCCAACCGAATCTGTCCGACATCGCCCTGTTCGCCGCCGTGGTCGAGGCCGGTGGTTTTCGTGCCGCAGCGCAGCGCCGCGGCACCTCAGCCTCGTCACTCAGCGACTGCATACGCCGCCTGGAAAAGGAGCTGGGCGTGCGCCTGCTCAACCGCACCACCCGCGGCCTGACGCCGACGGAAATCGGTGCGCGCCTGCTGCAGCGCCTGCGCCCGGCGCTGGACGAGATCAACACCGCACTCAATGACCTGCAGGAAGACCCACAGCATCCGGTCGGCTCGCTGCGCCTGCATGTGCCCGGCGTAATCGCCCGGCACATCCTGCCGCAGCTGCTGGACGGTTTTCTCGCGCGTTACCCCGGCATCGCGCTGGAGGTGAACATGGACAACACCTTCATCGACGTGATCGGCGCCGGTTACGACGCCGGCATCCGCTACGAGGAAAGCCTGGCCAAGGACATGATCGCCATTCCCATCGGGCCGCGCCGGCAGTGCTTCATGGCAGTCGCCGCGCCCAGCTATCTGCAGCGCCACGGTACGCCACAACATCCCGGCGAACTGAATGAGCACCACCTGCTCGGCTACCGCTTCGCCAGCGGCAAGCTCGGCGTCTGGGAGTTCGAGCAGGATGGACGCACCTTGCGCATCGCCCCCGAGGGTCGCCTGGTCAGCTCCTCGCAGGATCTGCTGATCGCCGCGGCCTGCGCCGGCCACGGCATTCTCTACACCTTCGAGGAATACATCGCCGCGCATCTCGCCAGCGGCCAGTTGCAACCCATCCTGCATGACTGGTGGCAACACTTCGAAGGGCCCTATCTGTACTACCACAGCAGACGTAACGTGCCGGCGCCGCTGCGCGCCTTCGTCGACTACGTGAAGGCCCTGAACAACGCCGACCATTCGTCTCAAAGCCCGATATAGAGCGGCGGCCAATACCCAAGCAGGGCGCTGGGTGATTATAATTTCGCGCTTGCTTCTCCCCCTCCAGGTCACTCATGAACACGCCTTCCCCAAGCGCTGCGACGCATCTGTCGCCGGGCGCGATCCTTCTCATTCAGCTCGCCCTGGCCCTCGGCGGCTTCGCCATCGGCACCGGCGAGTTCGCCATCATGGGCCTGATGCCCAACGTCGCCGCCGACCTTGGCGTCAGCGAGCCACAGGTCGGTCACGTGATCAGCGCCTATGCCCTCGGCGTGGTGGTCGGTGCACCGCTACTGGCCCTGCTCGGTGCACGCCTGCCGCGGCGCATCCTGCTTCTGCTGCTGATGGGCTGCTTCGCCCTCGGCAACTTCGCCAGCGCCCTGGCACCGGGCTACGAGCCGCTGCTGATGTTCCGCTTCATCGCCGGCCTGCCGCACGGCGCCTACTTCGGCATCGCCATGCTGGTAGCGGCGTCCATGGCGCCGCCGCACAAGCGCGCCAAGGCGGTGAGCCGGGTGCTGGCCGGCCTGACCGTGGCCATTCTGATCGGCAACCCGCTGGCCACCTGGCTCGGCCAGTTCATGAGCTGGCGCTACGCCTTCGCCCTGGTCGGCATCATCGCCATCACCACCATCGCCATGGTGGCGATCTTCCTCCCGGCCGACCCGCACGAGCAGCGCAGCAGCCCCAAGGGCGAGCTGCGCGCCTTCAACCGCGCGCCGATCTGGCTGGCGATGGGCATCGGCTCGATCGGTTTCGCCGGGATGTTCTGCGTGTTCAGCTACATGGCGCCCACACTGCTGCACGTCACCCAGGTCGGCCCCGGCTGGATTCCCCTAGCCATGGGCGTGTTCGGCGCCGGCTGCATCGTCGGCAACAGCGCAGGCGGCTGGCTGTTCGACCGCCTGCGCCTGCGCGCGGTGGCCTGGATCCTGGCCTGGAGCACGCTGGTGCTGCTGGTCTTCCCCTTTGCCGCGCACAGCCTATGGACCATCCTGCCGGCGATCTTCGCCATCGGCACCATGATCGCCCTCGGCCCGGCACTGCAGACCCACCTGATGGACATCGCCACCGGCGCGCAGACGCTGGCGGCCGCCTCCAACCACGCCGCGTTCAACCTTGCCAATGCCCTCGGCCCCTGGCTCGGCGGCCTGGCCATCAGCGCCGGCATGGGCTGGACGGTGACCGGCTATATTGGCGCCGCCACCGCAATCTGCGGCCTGCTGCTGTTCGGCTGGGCGTGGCAGGTACAGCGCAAGAACCCTGCAATCTGAACAGGTGCGTGAGGTGACTCGGGCAAGGTATCTTCTACCTCCCGAGCCACCGACGAACCCACCCGATGATTGCCCAGCGTTTACGCTTCGTCCTGATCGCCACCACTCTGTTCACCGCTATGACCGCCCAGGCACAGGTGGAGGTCGAAGCCAATGCCGGCATGCTGGCAGCGAAGATTTCCGAAGAGATCGTTCCGGGCGACTACGAGAAACTGCTGGCTGGCCTGCGCGCCAATCCGGGTAAGCACAAGCGCAAGGTCGTGCTGCTCGACAGCATTGGCGGCAGCGCCCCGGAGGCCATCCGCATGGGGCGTCTGCTGCGCGAAACCAGCTTCGAGGCGCTGGTCCCTTCCGGCGGCATGTGCCAGGGCAGTTGCATTTACCTGCTCGCTGCCGGCACCAAGCGCACCATCAACGGCCACGTCGCCCTGCGCCGGCCGCCCTTCCCCGCCGGTGATTCGGCACTGGCGCAGGCTGCCCACGGTCGCCAGTCGTTCAACCCGGCCAATTACTTGCGCGACATGGGCGTCGACGTGCGTCTGGCAGAAGACATCTATCAGCTAGAGCCGGGGCGCTTGCGCCTGCTGAGCCCGGATGATTTGCGACGCTATCGGCTGAAATAGCGATACGGACTTGCGGGGATGGAGCCCCGGCATCACGCGATGCCGGGGCTTTTTTCAGGCTCTTCGCACTCTCGCGGGGAATACGCTTGGCACCGGACTGGCAACTATGTGTGTTCTTTCGGTGCTGGCACTATCCGTTAACGCGTCGCCTAGACTGATGGGTTTCGCCCCTTACGGGCGACTCACTTTCTTTGCTTGTGCAAAGAAAGTAAGCAAAGAAACACACCCCTGCATACGGCCCCGGCTACGCCGGGGTTCCCTCGCTCCATCACCGCTCCAGGGGCACGCTGCGAAGGGCCATCCCTGGCCCATCGCAGCTCTCGCGACATCCATGTCGCTCAACCCCTTCCACGGCGATTCCACTCGGCCTCCTGAAGGGGACTTGGGCGTCGTCTGTCCCATCGCAGTTGAAGAGCAAAGGCAAAAGCCAGACGCCGCTAATTTCAATTTTGCGAAGATTACGCAAGCTCGCGGCCCGGTCCCCTTCAGGAGGCCGAGTGGAGGTGTTGCGCAGGGGGATGAGCCGCATGGATGCGGCGAAAGGCTTAATGGGCCAGGGATGGCCCATGTAAGCCGGCCCCCGGAGCAGCGCCGGAGCGAGGGAAGTTTCGCGTAGCGAAACCCGGATGTCGGGGTGCCCTTCTTTGGCACACCTTTCTTGGGCAAGCAAGAAAGGTGTGGCGCCCGTAAGGGGCGCAACTCAAACGTTCAGCAGACGCGGTAATGGATAGTGCTAAGCCAGTAAGCGATACGCACAGAAACTTGCCAGTCCGGTATCAACTCACACCTTCCCCAACTATACGAAGAACCCTTTACATCAGAACAGGAAAGTCAGCGCCAGGTTGAACAGCATCGCCGCAATAAAGCCGATGGGCGCGGCGCGTAGCAGCAGCTGCGAGAACAGGGTCGAGCGCACCTTGTCATCGGTGCAGGAACCCAGCAGCAGGCTGCCACCGGAGGAGAACGGCGAGATCGAGGTGGCCTGGGCACCGACCACGATGGCGATGAAAAGGATCATCGGATCGATCGACATCGACGCCGACAGCGGCAGCACCATGGGGAACAGTGCCGGCGTCACCACCCCCAGCGTACTGGCGAAGATCGACATCAGCGCCGCCACCACGCCGAAGGCCACCGGGATCATCAACGGCGGGATATTGCCGCCGATCCAGGACGCCAGGGCGTCGATGGTACCGGCCTTGATCGCGACGGTAATCAGCATGCCGACACCGCAGATCATGATCAGCGTGGCCCAGGGCACCGAGGCGATGGCCTTGCGCTCGTCACCCAGCTTGAGCAGCAGGGCGATCACCGAGAACACGCTGGCGATCAGGCCGATGTCCACCTTGCTGTTGATGAACTTGATCGTGGCATTGTCCGGGAAGGCCAGCAGTGCCAGCGGTGCAGCGAGCACCAGCACCATCATCAGCACGGTCAGCAGCAGCGTCAGCTTCTGCTCACGGTTGAATGCTTCCGGCAGGTCGGCGGCGAGTACCGCATTCTTGAGGTTGCGGCCATGGCCGCCGAGGAAGACGAACGCGGAAATCACCAGCACCGGGATGATCGCCGTGCTGGCGAAGATCGCCAGGGCATTCACGAAGGCTTCGCTCTCGGGCATGCCGGCGCCGGTCATCAGGCCGCGGAAGATGATGCCACTCTGGCTGGAGACGAAGTTCGCCCCGGCCAGCGCACCATAGTTAACTGCCATGCCTCCGAGAATCAGGCTCATGCCGGTGCGCTGGCACAGCAGCAGGGTCAGCGGCGCCATGAAGGCCAGCACGGTGTAGTAACCGGCGCCCATGGCAGCGATCACCCCCGAGGTCAGCAAAATGGCATAGGGCAGCAGGTGCGGCACGCCACGACAGCGATACAGCAGATGCCCAGCGAGTTTTTCCAGGGTGCCGTTGACGGTAGCGAAGCTATAGAACAGGCAAACCGAGAAGATCACGAAGAAGATCTTCAGCGGCCACATGTTGATGATGTCGCCCGGGCTCATGCCCATGCCGAAGCAGCCCAGCAGATAGGCGAAGGCGATGGCGAACAGGCCGATGTTGATCTTGGTGGTGTACCCCAACGCGACGGCGAGGACGATCGCGGCGACGACGAGCAGGCTCATCATGATTTGATTCCTTTTGTTGTTCTGATGTGAGCGACGGTTACGCCGAGGCGAAACCGAACAGAGTTGCGGGGTTGTCCACCAGAACGCGACGGCGCTCCTCGGGGTTGGGCAGCAGGGCCTCGAGCAGCGCGAACTGCTGATCGTAACGGGTCTGCGACTCGAACTGGGTGTTGGGCCAGTCACTGCCCCAGAGGAATCGCCCTACTCCACCGCAGGCTTCACGCAGGCGCGCTTCGATGGCCTGGGCACGGGCCTGATCGGACTGGCTGCGATAGGCCGCCGACAGCTTGATCCACACCGGCGCCTGGCCGAGCAGATCGAAGAAAGTGTCATGCTTCGGATCGTCCAGCTGCACGCTCGGTGCCGGCAGGCCGAAATGATCGATCACCACGGTGACGCCTGACTCGAGAATCGCCGGCACGATCAGCGCCAGGTCGTCGAAACCACGCTGGATCTCCACCTGCCAGCCGCGTCGCGCCAGGCGGCGGAACAGGCCGTTCCAGGCCGGGCCGGTGTAGTCCTCCAGCACCTTGCCGATCAGGTTCAGGCGTATGCCCACCACACCCGCGGCGGCCAATTCGTCCAGCTCGGCATCACTGACCTGCGCGTCGACCACCGCGACGCCACGCAAACGCTCCGGGAAACGCTGCAACGCCGCGACCATGTAGTGGTTGTCGGTGCCAAGAAAGCTCGGCTGGATCAGTACCCCGTGGGACAGCCCGCAAGCGTCCAGGTGGGCCAGGTACTGCTCCACGCTGGCGTCATAGCTGGGGCTGTAGCGGCGCCCGGGAACCATGGGCAGGTTCTGGCGAAAGATGTGCGCGTGAGTGTCGATGCCGGCGATTGCGGCATAAGGCATGGGCGTCACGAAGCGATACCTCTGTCGATTCTTGTACGAGCCGCCGGTACGAGCGACTGCTTCTTGTAATTCATATATTCATATATATGTTTATATGACTGTATCTACAGAGATCGAGTGCTGTCAATCTACAGGCCGGTGGTAAAGTGACGGCCGGTCGACTTTTGGATGTGAGGTTTATGAGCACCACGGCTCTCGGACAGGACGAACGCCTGCCGCTGTATCAGCGGTTACGGGACGAAATGCTGGGCAAGATCGCCGCGGGCGAATGGCTGCCCGGCGAGGCCATTCCCACCGAAGCGGAGCTGACCCGCCAGTACGGCGTGGCCGTGGGAACGGTGCGCAAGGCGGTGGAAACCCTGGTTGCAGAAGGCCTGCTGCTGCGTGCCCAGGGGCGCGGCACCTTCGTGCGGCGGCCGAACTTCGATGGCTCGCTGTTTCGCTTCTTCCGCCAGGTCAGCGCCAGCGGCCAGCCGCAGGTGCCGCAAAGCCGTATCCTCGAATGCCGTCTCGAACCGGCTGATGCGGCAGCACGCCAGGCACTGCAGCTGGCTGAGGGCGAGCGCTGCGTATTCCTCCAGCGCCTGCGCCTGGTCGACGGCCGCCCGCTGTTTCACGAGCGCATCTGGCTGCCCGCCTCACGCTTCGGCGCCCTGCTGGAGCTCGCGCCGGACGATTTTCCACAGTTGCTCTACCCCTTCTACGAGCAGCACTGTGGCCAGCGCATCGCGTCAGCGAAGGAAACCCTGACGATCTCCGCCGTCGACGCCGAGCTTGCGGCCATGCTCGATGTGGCTGAAGCCAGCCCGAGCGTGGTGATCGAACGAACCGCACAGGGCTATGACCGCACCCCGCTGGAATATCGCCTGTCGCGCGCGGCCGCGGAAAACTTCCGCTACCAGGTGGAAATCAGCTAAACGCCTCTATCCAGATGCAACACGCCCGGGCAAGCCCGGGCGTGTGCGGTACATGCTGGGCGTGGTCTAGAACAACCCGAGCGCCCAGGCCGCACCGAACAGCACCAGCGAGAAGCCCCACATCCACCACAGCGAGTAGCGGATGTGCCGGCCCAGATCCAGCCCGGCCAGGCCCAGTGCCAGCCATAGCGCCGGCGAGAACGGACTGATGAAGGTGCCGATGATGTTACCGATGGTCAGCGCATAGACCACGCTGGCCGGCTCGACGCCCTGGGCACCGACCACTTCCAGTGTTACTGGCAGCAGGCCGAAGTAGTAGGCGTCGGTGCTCAGCATCAGCTCCATCGGCAGGCCGAACAGGCCCAGCACGATGTGCATCTGCCCTACCAATGGTGCCGGCAGCACACGCGCCAGGTCCTGGGCGATGGAGGTAAGCATGCCGGTGCCGGTGAAGATGCCGAGCATCGAGCCAGCCGCCAGGATGATCATGCCCATGCTCAGCGCAGCCGGAGCGTGGGCGGAGATACGCTGCATCTGCGCCTTGCCGCCGGGGTAGTTGATCAGCAGCGCCAGGCACAGACCGATCATGAAGATATAGCCGGCCGGCAGCACGCCAGAGAACAGCGATACCAGCACCGCCAGGAACAACGCGGAGTTGGCCCAGAGCAGACGCGGGCGCTCCAGAGCGAGCTCCTCGGCGCTTGGCTCATGCAAGTCAGTGCTGGTTTCCACCAGTACACCTTCATCCCCGCTCTTGCCGGCGGCGATACGGCGCTGCTCACGCCAACCCAGCAGCGCCGCCAAGGCTACCAACAACACCACACCGATACCCTGGATGGCGATCAGCGGACGCCACAGCTCGGTGACCTCGATGCCGGTCACGGCCGAGGCACGGCCCAGCGGCCCGGCCCAGGGCAACATGTTGAAGATACCGGCGCCGATCGCCAGCAACAGCAGCATCAGGTACGGGCTCATGCGCAACTGCTTGTACAGCGGCAGCAACGCGGGAACGGTGAGCAGGAAGGTGGTGGCGCCGGCACCGTCGAGGTGCGCCAGCATGCCGATCACCGCCGTGGCGACGGTTACCGCGATCACGTTGCCGCGGGTCAGGCGCACCATGCCATTGATCAGGGGCCTAAACAGGCCTGTGTCCTGCAGCACGCCGAAAAAGGTGATGGCAAACACGAACATAGTGGCAATCGCCGTCACGCGGCCGATGCCATCGGTGAAGAAACCGGAAATCGCCTCCGGGCCAAAGCCCGCAGCCAGGGCGCCCAGCAGCGGCACCACGATCAATGGCAGAACAGGCGACATGCGCCCGATAAGCAGCAGCACAACCAGGCTGCAGATGGTCAACAGGCCAATCAGGGTCAACAAACCGCTTTCTCCTCTTTTTCTTGTAGGCACGCCAAAGGCGCGTGCGGAGGCTAAGAGGCGAACCTTTCAATAACCTTTAAGCGTTGACCACGAGGTCGGGCAAATGTCAGGGGATATGTCGCCTGCCGCTGCAGCAGTCCACGCCCCGGGGCCCGCTTGTTCAGACCTTGAACGCCTTCACCCGTTCCAGCCAGGCCGGATCGAGCCGCGTCTGCTTGATGTCCAGCCCCTGCTGCTCCATCGCCTCACGGTGAGCGTCGATCTCACGCACCATCTGGCTCAGCTCGCTGGAGTTGGCGTCCAGCTGGTGCATCTGGGTCACGCCCAGATGGTAGAAGCGCAGCAGCTTCATCGCGCTGTCATCCCCTTGCGCCACACCTGCCCTGACGTGATGCATGACGTTGGTGACGCGCATCAGGCTGCGTTTGAGCTGCCAGCCATAGACGGCCGCTGCCATGAACGGCCGTGACCAGAGTTGCTGGCGTACCAGAGCGATGGTCAGCGCCAAACCCACCACCACACCGAGCAAATTCCATTTGAAGTTGTCGCCCCCAGGCGTGCCGAACACCTGCGTACTCAGCGTGGCGCAGAGCATGGCCAGCGCCACGAAGATAACGGCGATCACCGCCGTGCTGCGGCGCGTCTGCTGGCGATAGGCGGAAGGCTCTATAGGCTGGATCTCGAACATAGGATGGCGATTCCTGTAACCATGGAGGGCGACAAGATGCCTGATGGCGTGCAACGGGTCGAGCGCAGGATCTGTCGCTCCCCTTTTATCACCCGGGAGGTGGTGGCGGGCATGGAGGCTGTGCCCCTGGTCAGCGACGGCTAGCGGCAGCGGAGATCTCGACTGCCGCACCAAAATAAGTCAAACCAGCCCTCATGCACCAAGCAAGAGCTGCCGATACAGTCCAAGCGATACCGTTCTGTATGCTGGCCGTGCGCCGCAACAGCCCTTTCTAAAGGAGCCTTGCCCCATGCGTCTCGACGCCCTCTCTCTGAAAACCCGCCTGATCATCGCGGTGGCGATTCCCTGTATCGCCCTGTTGCTGGTGGCGCTGACCAGCCTGAGCAGCATGTCCAGCATGCATCGGGACACCGAGGTCCTCTATAACAATACTGCCGCACCGATGCGCGCCATGGCCGAGGTGGCCTCGCGCATCCCGCGCATGCGCGTAGGGATAGACATGATGCTGCTTCAGGACACCCCGTTGCGCGATGAACGCGGTGTCAAATCCCGCGTGCAGGACGCCCGCAACGAAGACATCCCCGGTATGCGCGAAGCGATGCGCCAGGCCGTAGCCGCCCAGGTCAACGCTGAGCGCAAGGCGCAGGCGCAACAGCTGCTCGACCAGTTCGAAGCCATGGTCAGCAACGAGATCAATCCGATGCTCGCCGCCTTCGACGCAGGCGACATGGCCAAGGCCCAGCAGATCTACCGCGACCAGTACGCCAAGACCTACGGGGTGATGCGTCAAGGCACCAACGATTTGCTCGATGCTCTGCTCAAGCAGGCCGAACAACAGTACCTGCACAGTGCCAAGAGCTACGACGAGAGCCGGACCCGCCAGATCGTCATCATCGCCATCGGTCTGCTGGTATCGATCGTCATGTCCTGGCTGATCGTGGTGCAGCTACGCCGCCGCGTGAAGGTGCTGCAAAGCAGCCTGGGCCAGGCCGCAGACAACCTGGCGCTGGACACCCGCATCGAACTGACCGGCCAGGACGAACTGAGCGAGATCGCCCGCAGCTTCAACCAGTTCATCGACAAGGTGCACGGCGCGATGCGCCAGCTCGCCGACAACTCGCGCCAGCTTTCGGGCATGGCCCGCGACGTGGCCGAGCGCGCGCGCCTGACCCAGAGCAACTGCACCGCGCAGAGCGACCGTACGGTGCAGGTGGCTACCGCTATCAACGAACTGGGCTCGACCGTCAACGAGATTGCCCGTAACGCCGAGAACGCGGCCAATGTCGCCCGTGAGGCGACCCAGTACGCCAGCGATGGTAGCGCCGTGGTAGACCAGGCGCGCGGGCAGATCGATGCGCTCAACGGCGAGCTGGAACAGGCGGGCAAGGTGATCGAAGCCCTGGCTGCGCAGACCGAAGCCATCAGCACCACGCTCAACACCATCCGCAGCATTTCCGAGCAGACCAACCTGCTCGCCCTCAATGCCGCCATCGAGGCAGCGCGAGCCGGCGAGCAGGGTCGTGGCTTCGCCGTGGTAGCGGACGAGGTACGCACCCTGGCCAGCCGCTCCGGCGCCTCCACCGAGGAAATCCAGCAGGTCATCGACCGTCTGCAGAACGAATCACGCTCGGCTGTCGAGGCCATGGCCAAGGGCCAACGGCAAAGCGCGCTGGTGGTGGAATACGCGGGCAAGGCGTCGGCTGCGCTGGAGCAAATCAACGGCCATATCGGCCAGATCAGCGATCAGAACATCCAGGTCGCCACCGCCACCGAGGAACAGTCCAGCGTGGTCGAGGACATCAACCGCAATATCGTCGACATCAACGAACTGACCGTGGGCACCACCCATATCGCCGATCAGCTCAACCAGGCCAGCAGCGATCTGCAGGCGCTCTCCACGCAACTGGACGGGTTGGTGGGGCGCTTCCGTTTGTAAGGCAAGCGGTGCGCATGGCGCACCGTTTCCCGACCTGGACAGGCCGTGGCTCTGTCGCACACTATCGCCAGACGGCACTGCATTCCGCTCGCCGGCCCCAACAAGGACGTTAGGATGACGCAACCGCACACAAGCACCAGCCGGCTTCTGCCGCTGCTCGTTTTCACCAACCTGCTAACCCTCGTCCTGCTGCTGATACTGGGCACGCTCTACCTCGACAACCGACAACTCAATCGCCTGCTGCTGGAGCAGCGTGGCGAACCGCTGCGCGAGGTGCTGGCCCAGCCAGTACGTGAACCGGCGCCTGCGCCTGCGCGACCCGCAACCACGAGCCAGCGACTGATTCAGGACGCACCCGGCAAGCTGCCTGAAACGGCGGAAGTGCTGGTGGTTTCCGGCTACACCACCGTCAGGCAGGGAGGTAGCATTTCGGTCGTCAACATCGAGCGCCCTGGCAAGGAGGTCGTGCTGGTGTTGACCAGTTACGAGCGTATTGCCTGGCAGGTCCGACCGAGCGCCAATACGCGGTTAAAGGCCATCATCGTTGCGGCCTACGAAAAGCCCAGCGTAACGGTCGAGGGGGAAGTGCCGGTATACGTGAGCCGCCTGCCCTACGCCACCGATACCGAAAACAGCAAGTTCGTCGACCTGCTTCAGCAACTCAAGAGCAAGTACGGCATCGGACGAATCGACAGCTTTCGCGGCTCCTACGAAGTTCCCGGAGTCGTCACCCTGTCGCGCATCGCTACGGATGACCCGCGGCTCAGCGTAGCCGGCGCCATGCCGGAACGTCCACTGCGCGATTTCGAGTTCGAACTGACGGGCCCCGACTTGCAGGCTGTGCCTTGGACCCTTCAGGGGCCTAAGACTCGGAAGGCCCCATTATTCGTCGCCACGGACAAACAGGCCATAGACCGACAAGGGCGTCTGTTCCAACTGTCTGGCCACGAGCTGCGGATTAGCGACAGGCACACCGGAGAGGTCCTCGAGAGTGCCATGCCCGACGATTTCCCCCGGCTTTCCTGGCCCACGGCACTGGCCTACGACAGCCACCGAGATCTGATCACTCTGGTGAGCCTCGGCGGTGAGGGCTTTATCTATCGCTACGACACCAAACGCGGTGCCTGGCAGGATTTCCGCTCCCTGGAGCAGATAGACCTGCAATCGCTCGCCTATGACCAGACAAACGACCGCTACGTTGGCTGGACCTCATGGGGCTCGCTGTTCTTCATGTCCGGCGATGGCGTTCCACTGGGCAGCAAGGAAAAGATCAGCGATCGACTCACAGGCTTCAAACGCCTGTACGACAGCGATAACAGACCGGCACCGCCGGTGCTGCTGGTACCCAACGGCGATCAGCTCGCAATCGTAGCGCTGGAAGGCAACGAAGTGGCGGCCATCTGGTATTACGACCTGGAGCTGGACGTCGCCCAGCTTACCTATCGTAAGCCCAGCGCCGAGTAGCCCTGCGCCGGCCGCACCAGCTGCAACTTAGCGGGGCAGCGACCTGCTGGCCGCCTCTGAGCTCAGCGCAGATCCTCTTCGATACGCTGCAGCAGGTAATCGTAGAAGGGGTTGGACGTCGCCCGCTGCAGGCTGTCCAGCCCCACCACCAGTACGCCGCGCTCACCGCGCGGTGCCAGGGTGCCGAGGGCCACGCCGTAGTCTTCGCCCGCTACCGGATCACTGCCATACAGCGGATCGCCGGGCGGAAACGGCAAGGCCACGTGCGAAAGCGAGAACAGCTGGCTCGGGTAATCCACACCCAGCGGCTGACGCTGCACCTGCTGGCTGCCCGCGGCGATACGTCGGGCCTCGACCGCACGGCCCTGCTCGGGGGCCACACCGACCACGGTCAGGTCGTAGTCCCGCTTGGCCGGTGGCAGCAACTGCTCCAGCAACCCGCTCATATCGGCCCGCAGCAGGGAGCTGGCTGCCTGCGAACGATTGATATCGAACACCACCAGCTCGCTGCCGTTGGCCGGCAGACGGTCGAACAGCCGATGCACCACCGCCGGCGTGCTCACGGTGCTGTCGGCCAGTGATTGCAGGGCCAGTACCGGTGGCAGTCGCGACAACCGGCCATCAGCCTCGGCGGCGTCGAAGGCATTCTGCACCTCGCGGGTCAGCTCGTAGGTCTGCCGCGCCGCCTGCACCGGGAAGGAGTTGTATTTGAACGGGTTGAACTCTGGCAGCACGTTCATCCAGGCCGACTTGGCGAAGGCTGGCAACACTGCCGGCAGGGCCGCCAACCCGGCGTAACGGGCGTAGCTGGTGACGCCGATCATCGGCGAGATCAGCACCAGGCGTTGCGGCATGGCCAACTGCTCATCTTCCAGCGCCGCCAGACTGTAACGAAGCGCAAGAGCACCGCCATTGGAATAGCCGATCAGATACAGCGGCCCGTCCGGCACCTGGCGCCGCGCCTCGCGTACGGCCAGGCGCGTGGTCGCCAGCCATTGCTCCCAATGTGCAGCGGTAAGCGCCGCCGGCACCGTGCCATGGCCGGGCATGCGTGGTACCACGGCGAGCAGGCCCTGCTCGCTCAGGTGCTGGGCGATATGACGCAGGCTGTAAGGCGAATCGGTAAGGCCATGCAGCAACACCACCACGCCGCGCGCGGTTCCCGGTGGCGGCAGGATGAAGGAGCGATTCCAGTCGCGAGGCAGATTGCCGGGGTAAACCGGGCTGTCGCTGGCGTAACGGCTGTACGGCGCCGCGCCGGAAGCCGTGACCGGCTCGATGAGCTCACGCTGCAGGCGCTCGAACAAGGCTGCCTCGGCGCTCAGGTAGGCATGCCAGTCGCTCGCGTCCAGCTCGTCTGCGTCCAGCTCCTGCGGCACCAGGCGGTGCCAGGGCTCCAACTCGGGCAGCGACGACAGCCCGGCGATACGTATGCCGAGCAGAGCCACCACGATCAAAAGTATCAGCACCAGCGTCCAGGCCATCACGTTGCGCATGCGCGGTAAACGCATGAGGCGCCTCCCTCGAAATCTTTGACCGGGAAAATCCGTCCCGGCGACCGGCTCGGGGACTTTAGTGCAAAGCGGCGCCCGACCACCACTGGGTTGGCCTTCTATACAGCAGGGACAGACCAGACGCCTTCAGCCAACTGCCGGTGCGCAACACCGATTGGGAGGCGCTTTAGCGGCGACTATCGCCGCTGAACAAGGCCTCTCAGGCGGCCGCAACGTAGAGCGGCGAGGCCGCCAGGTACAGCACGACCAGCAGCACGCCCAGGGTCAGTGCATTGAATTGAATGCGCCGGACCTTGCTCAGACTGGCAAACTCCTTGGCGACGCTCAACACGAAGATGGCCCCTACCACTAGCATTGCCGGCATGGAGACCAGCGTATCGGCAAACCAGCTGTTCATCAGTCGCTCGCTGCTCGGGTAGAGCTCCTGACTGATCGCCATGTAGCTGGGCCTGGCGCTGACCATGCCCCAGTAGGCTGCCAAGGTGATCAACTGCAGGAGGAGCAGTGCCAGATTGCACAGCGTCTTCAAGCGCGGGAAACGGCCGAGATCACGATTAGCCACAGAGCATGCTCCCATTCTGGGTCTGCCACACCGTTTCGCGCCGATACTGATGGCCACGATCGTCCATTACATGTTCCCTATGCTGGCGAGGATCGACCGCAAAGCTTGAACCAATGCCCCCCGATTTACCATGAAGAGGCATACAAACAGCCTCGTGCCTGGATGCCCAAAAGCATCAACCTAGCTGCCGCACAATCCTCCATCAGAGAACGGACAGATGACCATGTAGGAAATAAGAAATACAGGAATGGCTACAACTGCAACCACCACAGAGACAGCGCCAATAGCAAGTTGCTCGCCCACACCGGGCTCTGACTTTGGCGTGTCTTGCTGGCAGCTCTCTAGCTCATGGCATGTCTGCACAGCTTCCGGCTTTTGCTCGTTCTGTCGCTGAGCACAGCCCATCAGGCTGACTATCAACAACGCAACCAACAATGAACGCAACAACGTCATGGAACCTCCCTGTCAATCTACTGAGCACCTTCCGCTACGCATGGTTTTTCCATGCTTGCAGATAGAACGCTCTCTGTCCCTGCGAGGAGCGAGCACCGTAGTTCAGATGCAATCTGCCAGCAAGACCATCTCTGGCGAACTGACTCACAGAGTCGCCACAACAAATGCAAATGCTGCCGGTTTGGGGAAGGGAAAAGAAAGGGAGATACATGGACAGCCCGAAGGCCATCCACGCTTACGCTCAACCACAGGGAGGATCACGCTTCATCGATCCACCTGTGGTGAGTGTAAAGAGCGGCATTACAGTCCCCGTGAGAGGCGCTTCAGCGGCGACAATCGCGGCTAAAACCCTCCCACAGAACCAAGGTCAGATACCGGCGACCACCGCGCAGATGCCCTGCGCGCTGCCGGCGAACTGGCTGCACAGGTGATTGATGGAGGTCACCAATACCTGTTCGGGCGAGGAGATGAAATCCACCGACATCATCACACTGAGCATGGTGATGCTGATGATGGAGAAGGTGAACAGCTTGCGCGCCCACACGCGATCATCAGCGGCCTTGTAGCCCGACACGCCCATCCACAGCCAGTAAGCACCGCTCAGCGCGGCAACCACGAAGTAGCTGTAGCCGGCGTAGCCGCTGAGCGTCAGCATCAGGGTCGCAACCACGAAGGCGGCGATGTACAGAACGATTTGCCGCTTGGCAGCCGAGATCCCCTTGATGACGGGCAGCACCGGGATGTTCGCGGCCTGGTAGTCATTGAAACGGAAGATGGCGATGGCATAGGAATGCGGCATCTGCCACAGGCTGAAGATCAACAACAGGATGGCGGCGCCAGCGTCGAACTCGTTGCTCACCGCGCAGTAGCCAACCACGGGCGGAGCCGCCCCTGACAGGCTGCCGACCAGGGTGCCGTACACCGAGCCACGCTTGAGCCACAGGCTGTAGAGGCCGACGTAGACCACGAAGCCCATCAGCACCAGCATCACCGCCAGGGTGTTGGTGGCCGCGTACAGCACGGCCACCCCGGCTACCCCGAGCACGCAGGCATAGACGATGGCGTGCACAGGGGACACCAGCCCCTGCGCCAGCACCCGGTTACGGGTGCGCTCCATCTTCTGGTCGATGTCCCTGTCGATGTAGTTGTTGAACACACAGCCTGAGGCGATCACCAGCGCAACCCCCAGCGCTGTCGCGACGTACAGCGCCAGGTTCGCATCGCCGCGCGAAGCCAGGAAGAAACCGCCCGTCACGGAAATCAGATTGCCGAAGACGATGCCCGGCTTGGCGAGGTTGAGGTACTGCTTCAGGAGCGCCAGCATCAGTTGATCATCATGTGATAGTGCATGCTCCACATGATCCAGACCGACAGGCCGACCACGAACGCGATGATCAGCACGGTGAAGATCATCGAAATCACGTTCCAGCGGCCTTCTGCGTCGGTCTTCATGTGCAGGAAGTACACGAGGTGGACGAGCACCTGCACCAAGCCGAACAGCACCACGGTGATCAGGGTTGCACCACGGCTCAGACCCAGCACTTCGGGGTGCATGACCAGAGCGAAGGGAATCACCGTGAGGATCACCGACAGGATGAAACCGATCAGGTAATCCCTGAAGCCCACGGCATGGGCGGCATGGTTGTCTTGATGAGCCATTTACAGCACCCCCATCAGGTAGACGACGGTAAACACGCAGATCCACACCACATCGAGGAAGTGCCAGAACAGACTGAGCAGCCCGACGCGGGTCTTGTTGGTGTCAGTCAGGCCACGGCTGCCAACCTGGAACATCAGCACCAGCATCCACAGCAGGCCGGCACTGACGTGCAGGCCGTGGGTGCCGACCAGGGTGAAGAACGCCGACCAGTAGGCGCTGACCTGCGGCCCGGCCCCTTCGTGGATCAGATGGCGGAACTCATACAGCTCGATGCTGATGAAGGCCACACCAAACAGGAAGGTAACGCCCAGCCAGCGCAGCACCGCGCCCTTGTCGCCACGGTAGGTGGCGAGCATGGCCATGCCATAGGTGATACTGGAGAACAGCAGGGCGAAGGTTTCCACCAGCACCAGATGCAGACCCGGACGCAGCATTTCCTTGGCGGTGGGACCACCGGCGAAGGAGTTGCTCAGCACCGCGAAGGTGGCGAACACCGTGGCGAAGATCAGCAGGTCGGTCATCAGGTAAACCCAGAAGCCGAACAGCTTGATGCCACTGCTGTCGTGGTGGTGCTCATGGCCATCGTGGCCATGAGCGTCATGTGAGAAATGAGGTTCGTAAGCGGTCATGGTTAGGCCTGTACGACTGCGTTGGCTTTGGTTTGCTTGTGCGCCTGCTCGATCCGCGCGATCTCTTCGGGCTGCACGTAGTAGTCGATGTCTTCGTCGTAGGAACGCACGATGAAGCTGACCACGGCGCCGACCAGGCCGACGATGGCGAGCCACCAGATGTGCCAGATCATGGCGAAGCCGAAGGCGATGACGAACGCCGACACCACCAGGCCGTTGCCGGTGTTCTTCGGCATGTGGATCGGCTCGTAGTGCTCCGGCGCAGGCATCAGCTCGACACCGTTCTTCTTCGCCTCATAGAAGGCGTCGATCTTGTCCGCCGTCGGGATGACCGCGAAGTTGTAGAACGGTGGCGGCGAGGACGTCGCCCACTCCAGGGTGCGGCCATCCCAGGGGTCGCCGCTCACGTCGCGGTTTTCCTTGCGCTTGATGTAGCTGGTGACGAACTGCACCACGGTGAACACGATGCCGATACCGATCAGCACTGCACCGACCACGGCCACCTGCACCCACGGCACCCAGGCCGGGTTGTCGAAGTGGTTGAGGCGGCGGGTCATGCCCATGAAGCCCAGCACGTACAGCGGCATGAAGGCGAAGTAAAAGCCGATCAGCCAGCACCAGAAGGAGTAGCGGCCGAAGCGGTCGAGCAACTTGAAGCCGAAGGCTTTCGGGAACCAGTAGATGATGCCGGCCAGGTAGCCGAACACCGCACCACCGATGATCACGTTGTGGAAGTGGGCGATCAGGAACAGGCTGTTGTGCAGCACGAAGTCCGCCGCCGGCACCGCCATCAGCACACCGGTCATGCCGCCGATGGAGAAGGTCACGAGGAAGCCCAGGGTCATCCAGGTCATGGCGTTGAGCTGCAGACGGCCACGGAAGATGGTGAACAGCCAGGTGAAGATCTTCACCCCGGTGGGGATGGCGATGATCGACGTCATGATGCCGAAGAAGGCGTTGACGCTGGCCCCCGAGCCCATGGTGAAGAAGTGGTGCAGCCACACCACGAACGACAGTACGCCGATGGCCGCGGTCGCCCAGACCATCGAGGCATAGCCGAACAGGGTCTTGCGCGAGAAGGTCGCCACCACTTCGGAGAACACGCCGAACGCCGGCAGGATGAGGATGTACACCTCCGGATGACCCCAGATCCAGAACAGGTTGGCGTACATCATCGGGTTGCCGCCCAGTTCATTGGTGAAGAAGTGGAAATCCAGGTAGCGGTCCAGCGACAGCATCGCCAGGGTCGCGGTCAGCGGCGGGAAGGCGCCGCAGATCAGCACGCAGGTCACAAGAATGGTCCAGGTGAAGATCGGCATCTTCATCAGGCTCATGCCCGGTGCACGCATCTTGAGGATAGTGGCGATGAAGTTGACCCCCGTCAGCGTCGTCCCCAAGCCTGATAACTGCATGCTCCAGATGTAGTAATCCATCCCCACACCCGGACTGAACTTGATCCCCGATAACGGCGGATAAGCCACCCAGCCGGTCTTGGCGAACTCGCCCAGGCCCAGCGACAGGTTGATCAGCAGCGCGCCGCCGACGAACAGCCAGAAGCTCAGCGAGTTCAGGTAGGGGAAGGCCACGTCACGTGCGCCGATCTGCAGCGGCACGACGATGTTCATCAGGCCGGTGACCAGGGGCATGGCCACGAAGATCAGCATGATGATGCCGTGAGCGGTGAAGATCTGGTCGTAGTGCTCGGGCGGCAGGTAGCCCTGCCCGTCACCGTGGGCCATCGCCAGGTGGGTGCGCATCATGATCGCGTCGGCGAAGCCACGCACCAGCATGACCAGCGCGACGAGGATGTACATCACGCCGATTTTCTTGTGGTCCACCGAGGTGAGCCACTCGCTCCACAGGTAGCCCCACTTCTTGAAGTAGGTGACCGCCGCGAACAGCCCCAGACCACCCAGCGCCACGACGGCCAGGGTGATCATGATGATGGGCTCGTGGTACGGAATCGCGTCCAGAGTCAGTTTTCCAAACATATTCACTCCTGCACCTCCGCTGCTTCGTGCATGGCCGTGCTGTGGGAATCTTTCAGGATCAGGTACTGCCCGATCACCTTGTTGAACAGGTTCGGTTCGACCTGGCCGAAGTAACGGACCGGGTAGACCGGGTAGCGGTGGTTAACCATCTCGCCGGGCTCGCCCACCTGCTTGAAGGCGGCGAAGTTCATGACCTCGGGCGATTGCTTGACCTTGTCGACCCACTGCGCGAACGCGTCGTCGCTGACCGAGTGGGTGGTGAAGCGCATGGCCGAAAAGCCTTCGCCGCTGAAGTTGCCGGACTGGCCGAAGAACTCACCCTGCTCGTTGGCGATCAGGTTGAGCTGGGTGCGCTGGCCGCCCATGGCGTAGATCATCCCGCCGAGCTGCGGAATCGACAGCGCGTTCATCACCGTGTCGGAGGTGATGTGGAAGGTCACCGGGGTCTTCTCCGGAATCACCAGCTTGTTGACCACGGCCACGCCCTGATCCGGGTAGATGAACAGCCATTTCCAGTCGAGCGAGACGACTTCGATGTTCAGCGCAGGCTTGTCCGATTCGATCGGGCGATAGGGGTCGAGCGAGTGCGAGGTTTGCCAGATGATGACTGCCAGAACGGCGACGATGATCAGGGGAACGCCCCAGACGACCAGCTCGATCTTGTGCGAATGTGCCCAGTCGGGCATGTAGGTGGCCTTCTCGTTCGACTCGCGATAACGCCAGCCAAACAGGAAGGTCATGATGATCACGGGTACCACCACGATCAGCATGAGTCCGATGGAGATCAGGATCAGATTGCCCTGCTCGACACCGATCTGCCCTTTCGAGTTGAACAGTGCCCAGTCACATCCACCGAGCGCCGAGAAGGCAATCGCCATCACCAGCCAGCGCACACAACGATGGTATTTCTCTTCTTTCATGTCACGACCTTCAACTGAGTGAGCCCCACAATCGGCTTCAGTTGCCGTGCGGCCCATCGAGTAAAAGGCCGGCAGCGAGAACTCAGAGCTTGAGCATCCGTGCAAGCGAAGCGGTAAAACCGTGGGAATCGACGATGTTGCCGGCTAAAACGGCCTCACACAATTCGTTAGCGGCCTACTTATGAGCGGACTTACAGCAGCCTTACGACATGTTTCGAAACATTTACGCAAAGATTTGAAACAACTTACAGCAAGAAGCCGGCAAAGAATCGAAGGGGTGCGACAAATGACCACAGCCCAGATTTAGAGCTGTTTGTCAGCAAATTGACAGGAATCAATGACACGAAAGATGCTCTCCGCCGCCAGCTCGCCAGGCCTTGACATGGAGGAGATTTCGAGAATTTTGAACACGAGGAGCGTCAGCCTTGCGAAAGGCTGAGCGCAGAGCGGGTTCAAGTAGAGACAGAGGACGGCTGGTGTTGTAGCCCGGATGCAATCCGGGGCAATCGAGGTCAGTCAAAAAGCATCGCGGCTGAAGCCGCTCCCACCCATATTCCGTAGGAGCGGTTTCTGCCGCGATAGCTATACCAAACCTGCATACAAATTCGATGCATGCCCCGGATTGCATCCGGGCTACGCAACCGAAAGCCCGGACATGCACGCTTCGCAGCGCACCATCCTGTAGGAGCCGCGCCCTCGCGGCGAATCGGCCACAACCCCGGCAATCCTGGCGAACGCTTCGCCCCGAGGCGGGGCTCCTACACGGAACGCTCTTCAAGACGAACAAACATCCGAGGAAGCGAGGCGCCTGTGGGCAGATCAGCCAGCACCACTACTTCCAAGCGCAATAACACCCCACCGCCAACCCACTGGCCAGGGACACATGGCGCCCCTGGGTCAGGGCATCGAGCACCGGCTCGACGAAGCTGTTGCTGGAGTTGCACACCAACCCTTCGCTGTAAGGGCCGGCATAGGCCAGCTTGCCGTCGCGATCCCAGATCGCCAGCGCCGGGCTGGCCGGCAGCGATTCCATGCCCTCGATACCCGGCAGAGGTTTCATCCGCCCCCGCAGAAACGGCGCGATCTCGCCTGTGCTGCCCGGCCTCTGCACGCTGTAGAACTCGACATCGGCATTACGATGCAGGCCGATCAGGTAGCGCAGATGCGCATCGGTTTCTGCATTGCAGGGGCAATCTGGGTCCCAGAAGTGCACCACGCGAATGGGGCCGGGGCCGGCCAGCTCAGGCGGCAGCTTCAGCTCACCCTGACCGAAGATCACCGTCTGCTCGGCATAGGGCCGCAGATAAGCCGCGCCGCTAAGCCACCAGATCAGCACCACGGCCCCAAGCGCCAACACGCAGAAGCCCACCACCAGGTGCTTGAAGCTCAAACGCTCCAGCAGGTTCATGGCTGATGGCCGAACTTACGCAGGAACTGCTTCTCCATCTCCTGGCAACTTTCCTCGGTGAAACTGCGCTCGGTGGCCTGCGCGCTCTTCCAGCAGGCCTCGATGGCCGCGCGCTCGCCGGCTTCGATCTCGCTGTCCTGCGGGCGGGTCATGATGTAGATCAGCCCGGCGAAAATCAG
>JAEYXX010000012.1 GCA_023431055.1 Pseudomonadota bacterium | reverse complement strand
CATCAATGCGAGTGGCTCTTGCCGACATGGGTATGGCCATCGTCCGGTAGCGGTTGCACACCGCCGCTGACGTTGAGCTGGCGCAGGATGCCGCAGTCTTCCGCCTCCTTGGGGCCGTTGCAACGGTCGCGCAACTCGGTGAGTTGATCACGTAGCGCCTGCAGGCTGTCGATGCGCGCCTGAACATGCTCGATATGTTCGTCTACCAGGCTGTTGATACCGGCGCAGCTCTCATGCGGCAGGTCACGCAGAGCCAGCAGGCGCTGGATCTCTTCCAGGGTCATGTCTAGCGTCCGGCAATTGCGGATGAACACCAGACGCTCCAGGTGCTGTGCGCCGTACAGGCGGTAGTTGCCTTCGCTGCGTGCGGGCGCCGGCAGCAGACCTTCGCGTTCGTAGTAGCGTACGGTCTCTACCTGGCAGCCGGCCTTTTTCGCCAATTCTCCGATTTTCATGGGATCGCTCCGTGAGTGCTTGACCCTATAGTGACTACAGGGTGTGTACTCGGCAACAGAGACCTGACGGAGATTTGCCATGAGCCGCTGCTGCGATCACTCGCACCAACAGCCACCTGCTCATCCTGAGCATGTCCACGATCACGCTGGACAAAATCACGAGGCCGTGCCGCAGCCAGCGGACGCCGCGCTGACGGGCGCGTGCAATACCCGTATACGCATCGAGCAGATGGATTGCCCCACGGAAGAGCGCCTGATTCGCGACGCGCTGGGTCGCCTGCCCGGCGTGGCCGGTCTGCATTTCAATCTGCTACAGCGCGTGCTCACCGTGAGCCATGACGAAGGCATGCTGGCGCAGGTGCTGCCGGCCATCCGCGCGCTGGGGTTCACCCCGCAAATCGAAGATGATCGCACTGCGCAGCAGCCGGCTGCTGCGCCCGCGAAAAAAAACTGGTGGCCGCTGGCGCTGGCTGGTGGGGTGGCAACCGCTTCGGAAGTCGTGCATTTCGCCGGGCTCGGCCCCGACTGGCTGGTGGCATTGCTGGCCGTTGCCGCCATTCTGATGTGCGGGCTGAACACCTACAAGAAAGGCTGGATCGCCCTGAAGAACCGCAACCTCAATATCAATGCCCTGATGAGCATCGCCGTGACAGGCGCAGTGCTGATCGGCCAGTGGCCGGAAGCGGCGATGGTGATGGTGCTGTTTACCCTGGCCGAATTGATCGAGGCGCGCTCGTTGGATCGGGCACGTAACGCCATACGCGGGCTGATGGATCTGGCGCCGCCGCGCGCTACCGTGCAGCAGGCCGATGGCAGTTGGCAGGAGCTCGACGTGCAGGCTATCGGGCTGGGCGCGGTGGTGCGTGTGCGTCCTGGTGAGCGCATCAGCCTCGATGGCGAGGTGGTCGGCGGCAGTTCGACGGTCAATCAGGCGCCGATCACCGGAGAAAGCCTGCCGGTGGAAAAACGTGTGGGCGACGCGGTATTCGCGGGCACCATCAACGAGGCTGGCTCGCTGGAGTTTCGCGTAAGCGCGGCAGCACGCGATACCACCCTGGCGCGCATCATCCATGCGGTGGAGGAGGCGCAGGGGTCGCGCGCGCCGACCCAGCGTTTCGTCGATCAGTTCTCGCGCATTTACACGCCACTGGTGTTCGCCTTCGCCCTGGCGGTGGCCGTGGTGCCGCCGCTGGTCATCGGCGGTGCCTGGCTCGACTGGGTCTACCGTGCCCTGGTGCTGCTGGTGGTGGCCTGCCCCTGTGCGCTGGTGATCTCCACTCCGGTGACCATCGTCAGCGGCCTGGCAGCGGCTGCGCGCAAGGGCATCCTGATCAAGGGCGGCGTCTATCTGGAGAACGGCCGGAATCTGGCGTTGCTGGCGCTGGACAAGACCGGCACGCTGACCCATGGCAAGCCGGTGCAGACCGACAGCCTCAATCTGCTGGGCATGGAAGAGCCCAGCCACGCCATCTGGGCGGCGAGCCTGGCCGCGCGGTCGGATCACCCGGTTTCCCTGGCGCTGGCTCAGCATGCAGCGGAGCGGGGCCGGGCATTACGCGATGTGGCGGATTTCGAGGCGCTGCCCGGGCGCGGCACCAAGGGCGTGGTCGATGGCACGCTGCTCTATCTAGGCAACCATCGCCTGATCGAGGAACTCGGGCTCTGCTCTGTGCAGTTGGAAGAGCGCCTGGAGGCGCTGGAACGCCAGGGCAAGAGCGTGGTGGTGCTGTGTGACGAACAGCGCACGCTGATGCTTTTCGCCGTCGCCGACACGGTGCGGCAGAGCAGCCGCGAGGCGGTCGCCGAACTGCATGAGCTGGGTGTGCGCACCTGCATGCTCAGCGGCGACAACGCCCACACTGCGGCGGCCATCGCTGAGCAGGTCGGTGTCGATGAAGCGCGCGGTGACCTGCTGCCGGCGGACAAGCTGGCCTGGGTCGAGGCACGCCAGGCGCAAGGCAAGGTGGTCGGTATGGTCGGCGACGGCATCAACGATGCCCCAGCGCTGGCCAGGGCCGAAATCGGCTTCGCCATGGGCGCCGCCGGTACCGACACGGCCATCGAGACCGCTGACGTGGCATTGATGGACGACGATTTGCGCAAGATTCCCGCCTTCGTGCGTCTGTCGCGGCAGACTCACGCCATTCTGCTGCAGAACATCGTGCTGGCTCTGGGCATCAAGGCGATCTTCCTGGCCCTGACCCTGGCGGGTGAGGCGACCATGTGGATGGCCGTGTTCGCCGATATGGGCGTGAGCCTGATGGTGGTGTTCAACGGCCTGCGCCTGCTGCGCAAATGAAGGCGGGCGATATGAACATGAAACTGCAAGTCGCCATCGAGGAGGCTTTCGCTCAGGCGCAACAAGAGCTGCATGCTCGCCGCAGCGCCGAAGCATTGGCCTGGCTTGAACGGGCGCACATCCTTACCCAGCGGCGCCCCTGGCTGCATGCCCGCTCACATTGGCTGATGTTGCGCGCCGGCTGGCAACAGGGCGATCTGCGCGAGGTGCTGGGGCAAATGCTGCGCATCCCGGCGGCGCTGCTGTTCTCGCGCATCTGGGTGCCTGTCGGCAATACCGGGCGGGCGCGGGTCAGTGCCTTTCAACCCATGCCGATCAGCGAGGAACTGCGCCGCCTGCTCGAGTAGGCGGCGCTTCGTAGCCCGGATGCAATCCGGGAATTGTGCTGAGTCTGCCCCGGATTGCATCCGGGCTACGGTTTAACGCTTGAGCGTTTTCACGCCGTCGGCGGTGCCGAGTAATAGCAGGTCGGCCGGGCGGGCGGCGAACAGGCCGTTGGTGACGACGCCGACAATGGCGTTGATGTCCGCCTCCAGCTTCACCGGGTCGGTGATCGACAGGTTGTGCACGTCGAGGATGACGTTGCCGTTGTCGGTCAGCACGCCTTCGCGGTACACCGGGTCGCCGCCCAGTTTCACCAGCTCGCGCGCCACATGGCTGCGCGCCATGGGAATGACTTCCACCGGCAGCGGGAAGGCGCCCAGCACCGGTACCAGCTTGCTGGCGTCGGCGATGCAGATGAAGGTCTTGGCCACGGCGGCGACGATCTTCTCGCGGGTCAGTGCGGCGCCGCCGCCCTTGATCAGGTGCAAGCGTTCGTCGCTCTCGTCGGCGCCGTCAACGTAGAACTCCAGCTCGGCGGTGCTGTTGAGGTCGTACACCGGGATGCCATGGCCCTTCAGGCGTGCAGCCGTGGCTTCGGAGCTGGCGACGGCGCCATCGAAGTCCATCTTGTGCTTGGCCAGTGCGTCGATGAAGAAGTTGGCGGTGGAGCCGGTACCGACGCCAACGATGCTCTTGCTGTCGAGGCGCGGGAGAATGTGGTCGACGGCGGCCTGGGCCACGGCCTGTTTCAGCTGATCCTGGTTCATCGCGGGGGAATGCCTGGGAAGGTGGGAGGACAAGGCGCGAATTATAGCCGCAAGTGACTTGCTATAGCCGTAAATGGCTTGCTGACGCGAGGTGTCTGCCCCTAAAAGCCGTGCGTTTCGTATGGTCGCCCGGCGCGGCGCTGGGGTAGACTCGGCAGTCCCTCAAAGCCCGACTGCCTGCGAAATCGCCATGCTCGAACAGTATGTGAAGAAGATCCTCACCTCGCGCGTCTATGACGTCGCGGTGGAAACCCCGCTGCAACCCGCCCGTCAGCTCAGTGAGCGGCTGGGCAGCCAGATTCTGCTCAAGCGCGAGGATCTGCAGCCGGTTTACTCGTTCAAGATTCGTGGCGCCTACAACAAGCTGGCACAGCTGTCGGCCGAAGAGCTGGCGCGCGGGGTGGTCACCGCCTCGGCCGGCAACCACGCGCAAGGGCTGGCTCTGGCCGCCAAGCATCTGGGGGTCAAGGCGACCATCGTCATGCCGCGCACCACGCCGGAGCTGAAGGTGCAGGGCGTACGTTCGCGCGGTGGCAAGGTGGTGCTGCACGGCGATGCCTTCCCCGAGGCGTTGGCACATTCGCTGAAGCTGGTGGAAGAGAAGGGCTACACCTATATCCACCCCTACGACGACCCACTTGTGATCGCCGGCCAGGGCACCGTGGCCATGGAAGTGCTGCGCCAGCACCAGGGCCATATCGACGCCATCTTCGTGCCGGTCGGTGGCGGCGGCCTGATCGCCGGCATCGCCGCCTACGTCAAATACCTGCGCCCGGAAATCAAGGTGATCGGTGTCGAGCCGGACGACTCCAACTGCCTGCAGCAGGCGATGGCGGCAGGTGAGCGCGTGGTGCTGCCGACGGTCGGCTTGTTCGCCGATGGCGTGGCGGTGGCGCAGATTGGCCAGCACACCTTCGACATCTGCAAGCATCACGTCGACGAGGTGATCACCGTCAGCACCGACGAGATCTGCGCGGCAATCAAGGACATCTACGACGATACCCGCTCGATCACCGAGCCGGCCGGCGCGCTGGCCGTGGCCGGGATCAAGAAGTACGTCGAGCGCCAGGGCGCCAGCGGCGAAGTGCTGGTGGGTATCGACTCCGGCGCCAACGTCAACTTCGACCGCCTGCGCCACGTTGCCGAGCGCGCCGAGCTGGGCGAGAAGCGCGAAGCGATCATCGCCGTGACCATCCCCGAGCAGCCGGGCAGCTTCAAGGCCTTCTGCGAGGCGGTGGGCAAGCGTCAGATCACCGAGTTCAACTACCGCTATCACAGCGAAGGCGAGGCGCATATCTTCGTTGGCGTGCAGACCCATCCGGAGAATGATCCGCGTGCTGCGCTGGTCGAGGGCCTGCGTAGCCAAGGCTTCCCGGTGCTGGATCTGACCGACAACGAGCTGGCCAAGCTGCATATCCGCCATATGGTCGGTGGCCATGCCGCCGGCGTCGCTGACGAGATGGTGCTGCGCTTCGAATTCCCCGAGCGGCCGGGGGCGCTGTTCAACTTCCTGCAGAAACTGGGCGGGCGCTGGAACATCTCGATGTTCCACTACCGTAACCACGGCGCCGCCGATGGCCGCGTGCTGGCGGCGCTGCAGGTGCCGGAAGACGAGCGCCATCTGGTGCCGACGGCGCTGGACGCCATCGGTTATCCCTACTGGGATGAAAGCGAGAATCCGGCCTACAAGCTGTTTCTGGGCTGATGCCTTCGAGCTCGTAGGGCGGGTGTAACCCGCCAGAGCGCGTTGGCGGGTTACACCCGCCCTACCTAAAAAGGAAGTCTCGATGGAACACTATTTGCTGGTTCGTATTCTCCACAGCGCTCCAGGCATATTGCTGCTGCTTGGCCTGATCGCCCACGGCGTCATGCTGTTCAAGGCGCAGCGCGGTGGTGATGCTGCCGTGCTGGCGCGCAAGCTGCGCGTGACTCTGCTATTCAGCTTCCCGGCATTCGCCGTGCTGGCGCTGAGTTTGCCGGTTACCGGCTACTGGCTGGTGGACACCGCAGGCTGGCCGCTGGGGCAGACCTGGCTGCTGCTGGGCAGCATTCTCTATGCGCTGATGATGCTGCTCGGCCTGCTGCTGGCTGGCCGTCTGGCGGCCTGGCGTGCACTGGGCGATGCGCCGGCACCGGCGGCGCTGAAGCGTCTTTGCCTGATCTATGCCGGGCTGATTCTGCTGCTACTGATCGCCATCATGGCGCTGATGGGTGCCAAGCCGGCTTGACCCTGATCGAGGTGCTTCCCGGATTTGCAGGCCGCGCCGGCTTGCTGCTTGTGTAGGAGCGGCTGGGCGGCACTCCGCTTCAGCCGCGATTGTCGCTGTAGCAGGCTTCGCGGCTGAAGCCGCTCCTACGACTGTGTGTTCAGGGCTTCATTTCAACGCAGCGAGATCACCGGCCAGCCGCGTTCGATGGCGGTGGCGCGCAGCACGTCGTCCGGGTCGACTGCTACCGGGTTGGCCACGGCCTCAAGCAGCGGCAGGTCATTGCGTGAGTCGCTGTAGAAGTAGGCGCCATTGAGGTTGTAGCCCGTTTCAGCCAGCCATTCGTTCAGGCGGGTCACCTTGCCAGCCTGATAGCACGGCGTACCGGTGATCTGCCCGGTATAGCGACCATCCTGTATGCCGCATTCAGTAGCGATCAGGGTTTCCACACCCAGGCGCGCGGCGATGGGCGCGGTGACGAAGCGGTTGGTGGCGGTGATGATCACCAGCTTGTCGCCCGCGGCGCGGTGCTCGGCCAGCAGTGCCTCGCCCTTGGCCAGGATGATCGGCTCAATCACCTCGGCCATGAACTCGCGGTGCCACTGCGCCAGTTGCGCCATGTCGTGGCGGCCCAGAATGGCCTGGCTGAAGTTCTGGTAGGCCACCACGTCGAGCTTGCCAGCGCAGTAATCGGCATAGAAGGCATCGTTACGCGCCAGGTATTCGGCCGCGTCGACCAGGCCGCGCTGGCAGACGAATTCGCCCCAGCTGTGATCGCTGTCGCCAGCCAGCAGGGTGTTGTCGAGATCGAAAAGGGCCAAGCGCACGGTTCGTTACCTGTCTGTAGAAAGTGAAGGCGCGCCAGAATAGCCGCTTTGCCGGGGCTTTCAAACAGCGCCTAAACCCGCGTTGCTGCTGTCGCCGGCTTTGTGGAACAATGCCGGAACTTGCGTGTACGAGGTTGCTTGCCGTGATCGATTCTGATGGTTTCCGCCCGAATGTCGGCATCATCCTGACCAATGATTTCGGCCAGGTGCTCTGGGCCAGGCGTATCAACCAGGATGCGTGGCAGTTTCCCCAGGGCGGCATCAATGATCGTGAATCGCCGGAAGAGGCGCTTTACCGTGAACTGAATGAAGAGGTCGGGCTCGAAGAGCAGGATGTGAAGATCCTCGCCTGCACCCGCGGCTGGTTGCGTTATCGTTTGCCGCAGCGTCTGGTGCGCACGCACAGTCAGCCGCTGTGCATCGGGCAGAAGCAGAAGTGGTTTCTGCTGCGCCTGACGGGGGCTGAAGACCGCGTACGCATGGACCTGACCGGCAAGCCCGAATTCGATGGTTGGCGCTGGGTCAGTTACTGGTACCCGCTGGGTCAGGTGGTCACATTCAAGCGCGAGGTGTATCGCCGTGCGCTCAAGGAACTCGCCCCGCGCCTGATAGTGCGCGACTGATACGGACTCCAATCGAGCATGCTCAATACGCTGCGCAAG